>DATGVC010000041.1:0-26133 GCA_035300745.1 Gemmatimonadales bacterium
CTCGCGGCGTTTGAGGCGCGCCGCGAGCGATTCACCATCCACATAGGCCATCACGAAGTACACGAGGCCGTCGGGACCTTCGCCGACGGAGTGAATCGGCACGATGTGCGGGTGGGACAGACGCGCGGCCGTTTCGGCCTCCCGCAGGAAGCGTATGCGGATCTCCTCACGGAAGGCGAGCTCGGGCGGGAGTACCTTCACCGCCACCGCCCGCTTGAGCCGCTCGTCGCGTGCGTGATAGACGACGCCCATGCCGCCGCGGCCGATCTCCCCGTCGAGCGTGAAGGAGGACCCCAGGGCCTGACTCAGCCGCTGCGCCAGCGGATCGTTCATGCCGTTTTGCAATCCATTCGAGCACTAAGATTTAGCCGCAACCATGCGCCCTTGCAACACGGTCTGGGGCGTCGTGTTGGCAGTCGCGCGCCGCTTTGGCGGCGCTTTTCGGAACGGACCTGCCGCGGGCGGCGTTTTTTCGTGGCATGGACGGTGCGTTCCGCTTCCCGGAACGTAGTCCACGAAACTTACCATTGGAGATCTCATGTCAGACCGGATGACTTTGCCCGTCTTGCCGCTGCGCGATGCCGTGCTGTTCCCCGGTGTTGCGACGCCGATTGGCGCGGGCCGTCCCGCGACGTTGCGCGCCATAGAAGCCGCTCTCAAGCACGCCGACCGCAAGGTCTTCGCCGTCGCACAAAAAGAAAACATCGATCAGGTTACCCCCGGCGTGCTCTACACCACCGGCACGATCGCGCGCATCAGCCAGGTTCAGCGCAATCTCGGCGGCGTGCAGCTGGTCCTGCATGGGGAAAGCCGCGGGACGGCGGTGCATTACAGCGAGACGAACGGGTATCTCGAAGCGACCGTTCGCGAAGCGCCGGATCTGCCCCCTATCAGTGAGAAGGATGCCGCGTTCGTAGCGTTGCATCGCGAAGTCCGCGAGCGCGCCGCGGAGCTGGGGCAGAAGTCGGGACTTCCCACGGAAGTCGTCCAGCAGGTCCTGCAGGGCGTCACTGACCCGGGCGCCCTCGCCGATCTCGTCGCCGGCCATCTCGACATCCAGTCACTGGAGCGCCAGCAGCTGCTGGAGACGCTCGCGGTCGAGGACCGGCTGCGCCGCGTACTCGTTCACGTCCAGCGCCAGATCGCCGTCGTCGATGCGCAGGAAGACATCAAGTCGCAGGTCCAGGAGGAGCTCGGCGAGCGCCAGCGTGAGATGCTGCTGCGCGAGCAGATGAAGGCGATCCGCAAGGAGCTGGGCGAGGAGGGAGAGGAAGCGGAGGCCGACGACCTCAAGAAACGCCTCGATGCGCTCGAGCTGCCGGAGGCGGCTCGCAAAGAGGTCGATCGCGAGTTGGCGCGGCTGGAGCGCGCCGGTCGGGAATCGATGGAGGCGCAGGTCATCCGCACCTACCTCGAGACCGTCGCCGAGCTGCCGTGGAACAAGCGCACGGAAGAGTCGCTCGATCTGAAGCGGGCGGCGGAGATCCTCGAGGAGGACCACTACGGGCTTCAGGACGTGAAGGATCAGGTACTCGAGTTCCTCGCGGTCCGTCAGCTGCGGCGGCAGCAGCAGCCGAAAGAGGAAGCGCCGGGGAATGAGGACGATCGCGCTTCGCGCGCGCCGACGTTGTTGTTCGTCGGACCGCCGGGCGTTGGGAAGACGTCGATCGCGAAGTCCATCGCGCGTGCGATGGGCCGTCCCTACGTCCGAATTTCACTCGGTGGCGCCCGTGACGAAGCGGACATCCGCGGCCACCGCCGCACCTACGTCGGGGCGATGCCCGGCCGCATCATCCAGGGGATGAAGCAGGCGGGCGCCAAGAACCCGATCTTCCTGCTGGACGAAGTCGATAAGCTGGGGATCTCCTTCCAGGGAGACCCGGCCGCGGCGCTGCTGGAAGTGCTGGATCCAGCACAGAACGATTCGTTCACAGACCACTATCTCGGCGTGCCGTTCGATCTCTCAGAGGTGCTGTTCATCGCGACCGCGAACTTCCTGCAGAGCATTCCCGGTCCGCTGCTCGATCGGCTCGAGACGGTCAACTTCGCTGGCTACACCGAGCGCGAGAAGCTTGAGATCGCCAAGCGCTATCTCGTTCCTCGGCAGCTCACTGAGAATGGTCTGCGTTCGGGTCAGTTGACGATCACCGACGGCGCGCTGAGCGAGATCATCTCCAGCTACACCCGCGAAGCGGGTGTCCGCCAGATCGAGCGCGAGATCGGCAAACTGGGTCGCAAGGTCGCTCGTAAGATCGCGGACGGGGCGGCGGAGAATGTGACGGTCGGACCGACGGACATCCCCGATCTCATCGGGCGGCCGAAGGTGCATCCCGAGCGGATGGCCGGCGAGGATCAGGTCGGGGTGGCTACGGGGATGTATTACACGCCCGTGGGCGGCGACATCATGTTCGTCGAAGCGAGCGTCATGCGCGGCAAGGGCGAGCTGCTCCTCACCGGGCAGCTCGGTGACGTCATGAAGGAATCGGCACGCGCCGCCCTGACCTATGCGAAATCGCATGCCGAATCACTCGGCATTCCCGAGGGGGCGTTCGTCGATACGGACATTCACGTACACGTGCCGGCGGGGGCCATTCCAAAGGACGGGCCCTCCGCAGGCGTGACGATGGCGACCGCGCTGGTTTCGGCGCTGTCGCGCCGGCCGGCCCGCCACGATGTCGCCATGACCGGAGAGATCACGCTGCGCGGCCGGGTGCTGCCGATCGGCGGGGTCAAGGAAAAAGTGCTCGGCGCCGTCCGGGCCGGGATCACTTCCGTGATTCTGCCGAAGGAGAACGAGCGCGATCTCGACGATCTGCCCGAAGAAGTCCGCAAGACGCTGGGGGTGCATTTGGTGGAGCAGCTTGGCGACGTGCTGAGCCTGGCCCTGCGCGGCGCCCGCTTCGAGGCGGGCCAGCTGATCTTCGAGACGGAGTCGCCGGTGCTAGCTCGCGCTCACGCCGGCAACCACTAAGTCAACCGCCGCTTCGCGCCAACGCTCGCGGAGCGACGTCTCGTCGGCGCCGAGGGGGCGGGCACTCGCGGCCACCACGGCTTCCATGCTGAGGTAGCCCACCATCAGGATCAACGCCTGGGCAGCGGCGAGGTGCGGGTCGAGATCGTCCCGCACCTGGCCCAGGCCTTGGCCTTCTGCAAGCAACACGACCAGCCGATTGATTGCGGGCGCGAATGCGCCTTCCGAACGCGTGCCCTGCCCGAGTAGCGCGACGATTTGCGGATGTCTGGCGAGGAATTCGAACTGGGCGGTGAGTGTGAGCCGGAGGCGTTCGAGCGGCCCACCGCTCGGGTTCGCCAGTTCCGCCAACGCCGTTTCCAACTCGCCGGCGGATTGTGCGAGCACGGCTTGGAAGAGGCCGCGCTTGGAGTGGTAGTAGTAAAACAGCAGCTGCTTGTTGACGCCGGCTCGCCGCGCGATCTGCTCGACTCGCGCGCCTGCGAAGCCACGTCTGGCAAACTCTTCGCGGGCGGCCGCTACAATTCGTAATGCCCTGTCATTACTTAGCTTAGGCGGCATGGGCCGATTCCGTCAACCATTTGGTTGACGAAATCTAAGGCCCTTCATCTGGCGCCGCCACTGCACGAGTGCTGGGCTTCGGCAACGTGGGCCAGGCGACGCCCAGATCATTCCAATTCAGGATCGTGTTGAAGACGAGTGCAAAACTCCCCTGTGTCTCCCACCGCCAGAACGGCCGGATCGCGAACAGCACGACGTGACCCTGACCGACGGGAGCGTCGAGTACCGCGGGACGACCCGCCAGCTCCTCTCCGTTGACCAACAAGCCGGACAGCCTCAGCGAATCGCGCTTTGGATTGAAGCTCAAGACGACTCGCGGCCGCGCCCGCCCCTGCTGGGCGGTGAGGTCGGGATCCTGATCTTCGGGAACGTCCGTACTGGTATCGATCTGGAAGAGCGGCGACTGATTGAAGTAGACCGCCAACGTATCCGCATACCCGTAGGCGATGGGGCTCCGCGCATCCCTCATCACAGCGCGATAGATCCCACCCGAGGCGCGCAGCTGCTTGGCCGGCGTGATGTCCACGCCGTGTGTCACACCGTAATCGGTGAACACGGCTGATGTGCCCCCTTCTGTAATCACGACGCCGCCCGCGGCAATCCACTGGCTGAGCGCGGTCATGCCGTCGAGCCCAATCCCCGGCCGTACATCGTCTGTGGAATCGATCCCGCCCAGGTTCGGCGTCTCCGCGCTGCGCCGCCACGGAATCGGCGGGCCGTTCAGCGGCAAGCCGTTGACAATTTGCTGCGCGCTGTTGGTGACATAGGGAAACAGCAGCACGTTGAACTGCTTCAGCAGATCGCGGTCCTTGAGCTGCTGCACGCTCAGGTAGGTGTACGGAATCCTCAACACGTCGAACGCATAGCGCACCCATCCCTCATTCTGCGTATTGAGCCACGAGTGCACGAGCGCGAGACGCGGCAAATCGAGCTCGTGCCGCGCGACCTGGGGCGCGGAGCGCACGCCGACCACGTTGAGTCCGAGCGACTCCGCCGCCTGCGTGATACGCCGCTCGAGATCCGCGGCGCCTTCGGCGAGCACGATCGTCGTGCCGCGCCCCCAGCTGCGGCGGTCCACGCTGAACGTGTCCTCACTCGCAAACATGCGCACGTCGCGTAACGCGTACCGGAACTGGATCAAGCCACTCTCGGTCGTCGGAGTGATCAGGTACGCGGGAGCACCCTTCACGCCCGTCACCTGACCTCTGACTTTCGCGTCCCCGGTCATCAGCGTCGCCGGCGCGCGCAACACGCTCGTATCCTTGATGGCATTCAGCGCCACGTTGCGTACGTATTGCAGCGTCCAACCCGTGTCGTCGTATGGCCGCGGATCGTCCGGACCGTAGTCCTGCTTGCTGAAGTAGCTCTTCGCCAACGGGCCGTACGGCTGATCGAGCCGCACGATGTAGTCGCCCGCTGCGACGTCGAAGCCGCCGGCTTTGAAGGCACGGTCCGCGCGCCGCACTTCAATCCCGTGGAAGCGGAGCAGATTGACGAGATTCGCCGCTTCGACCGGCCGTGCCTGGTTCGCGGGAATATGAAACGCGTTCGGCCCGTCGTTCGCGCGTCCGCGATCGATCGCGCGCACGCCCTTGCGGTAGAACTGATCGAGATAGCGATGGCCGTTGCGCGCCATGTAGTTGAGCGCGATGAGCAGCGCGGACTGCTGGTAATTGATGTTGTTGCGAATGCACCACCGCACGCCGTTCAGCGGCGGGTTGGGACGGAACCATTCGACGGAGGTCTGGCGGTCGGGCAGCTTCACGGTATGGCAATCGGCGCCACGCGACGTGTACGTCTCGTAGAACCGGCCGATCGAGTTATGGCCGTTCGCCACCCAGAACATGTAATTGGGCGTCCAGCCGTCGTAGAAATCGTGCGTCCATACACCGGGCAGGCCACGGCTCGTCAGCGCGGTGATTTCCTGAAACGCAAGCTCATTCCATTCGCTGATGACGATCGGATCGAGCTCACGGTTGTACGGACCGGTGCCGGTCGAGGTATAGAGGAAAGGCACCGACTCGTGGAGATCGTGAAGTACCGTGGGATGCCAGTCGAAGAACGCGTGCATCATGGTACGGGTCAGCACCTGCGACATCACGATCCCGTCCCGGTTGTTGTCGTGAGCCGTGTACTTGCCCCAGTAGATCAATGCCGGGCCGATGTTCTTATTGGCCTTCCGGTACCGGTAGATGTCGACCATCCGGTCACGACCATCTAGCTCGGTCACTGGCGTGATTAGTGTGATGATACTGTCGCGAATCTGCCTGACGAGTGGCGTCTCCTCGACCGCCAGCCGGTAGGCCAATTCCATCAGCATTTCCGGGGAGCCTGTCTCCGGTGAGTGAATAGACCCCGTGGCATAGTAGATCGGCTTTCCGGCAGCGATCAGCCGCTGCGCGGAGTCCGCGGTGAGGCGCCTGGGATCAGCCAGTGCGGCCGTGATGTCGCGATAGTGCTCGAGGTGTGCAATCGTCGCCGAATCGGCGATGGCCGCCACGATCATCGGCCGACCCTCGTCGCTCTTGCCAAGGTCGAACACTTTCACGCGCGGCGACGCCTCGTCGAGGGCGCGGAAGTAGCGCGTGATGTCGGCGACATACGATAGGCGTCCCACCGTTCCGGGGACGTACCCCAGCACCTTGAACGGCGTCGGCACTCTCGGGTCCGCCGGGAGGTGGTCGGTGAGCTCGGTGTTGAAGCGCGGCTCGGTCGTCAGCTCGCGGATTTTTGCGGTGTAAGCGGAGTCTACGGGTTGCTGGAGCGCAAGACCTGCGATGAGGGCGATGACCATGCGACGTTCTCCGGAATGCGGGACAGACCTTCTTTGAGAAAATCCAACAGTGACCGATTCACTAGATCGGGCGCTTCCTCGGCTGCGTCGTGTCCGGTGTGCGCGACGACGACGAATTCGCTGCGCGGCAGCTCACGTGCGAACCTGCTCCCGTCACGGATTGGAATCCACCGGTCCGCATCGCCCCACAGAATCAGCGTGGGTGTCTCCACCCTGCCCAGGCGTCCCCCGCCGAGGGTGTCGAACCTGAACTCTCGGAGCACACCTCGCAAGGCGCGCCCAAACGCCGGATCGGGCACGGGCGCGTAGTACTGATCGACGTCTGCTTCGGTGACTGTGCTGGGATTGGCGAATGTCGAGCGCAGGATGCGACCGGTGACCCAGCGTCCACGAAACGAGGTGGCCAGCGCGCCCAGGAACGGCCAGCGCGCCAGCTTGAGGACGCCGGGCCAGTGCACGCCGTAGCCCGCCGCGTCGATCAACACCATCCCCCGCACGCGATCGGGATACGACAGCGCGACTTCGGCGGCGATCGCGCCACCCATCGAATGGCCGATCAACACCGCGCTCGAAATGCCGAGCGAGTCGAGCAACGACACGACGAGGTGCGCATACGCCGCATTGCCATACCCGTGTGCCGGCTTGTCGGAGAATCCGAAACCGCGATTGTCGAATGCGACGACTCGATACCCGGCCGCGACGATCGGCGGCAGCTGGTACCGCCAGCCGTACATCGAGGAGCCGATCCCGTGAATCAAGACGACCGGCGTTCCAGTGCCGGTGTCGATCAGCCGTAACCGCGTTCCATCGACCGTTCGGTATTGGGCGCGAAATGGGGTGCCGGCGGGATAGCGTTGCGCTTCAGGAATCGGTGCCGCCCGGCACGCAGCCGTGAGCAGCGCGACACCAACGAGAGCAGTTCGGTGGCCTGTCACGACATCGTCTGCAGCGCGCGCCGAGCGAGGAGCACGATCAACGGGTGCGACGTCCACAGGCCGGCGATGGTCTCCCCTTCCCCCGCGGTCATCACGAGCTGCGTTTCATCAATCAAGAGTGCCGTCACATTGGGAGCGTCGTCGGATGCGGGCTCGAGCCAGGACGGAGCATCTGCGGGCATGCCACCCCGGGCGCGCACTTTCATCGTCGCGCGCTCCGCGGCGCGTCGCCACGCGGGGAGCGTCGGCCGCCACAGCTCGAGCGCCATCACCCCTTCTACACTCCGCTCCGCCCGAGCGACCAGCTGCATCAGGAGATTTGCCACCGAGCGGCTGCCCGCCACTTCTCTGGTCACCGGATCGCCCGGCCGCGAGACGCCGCGCAACTCTCGTCCGAGCCGGTCCAACGCCTCCCCTTGCAACGTTGCCAGCTGGGCCAGCAACGATTGCGGATCGGTGGGGCGGTACCGCGCCGGACGATTGGGGGGCGGCGTGCGGGTCGCGGCACCCCGTGATACCAGACCTTCCAGGGCGCCATAAGCATTGGCACGTGCGAGGCGGGCGCCGCGGGCCACTGCGTAGCCAGTGGATGGGCCGAGCCGCAACAGCGTGGCATAGACGAGCGACTCGGTGGGCGTGAAGCCGAAAGGAGTCAAATCGAGTGGCACTGTAGTAGCAGATACTACTACTTATTGATCTGACTCGCCATCTAGACGACGTTTAGTGGCAGTCCCATCAGCCGCGCGATCAGCGCCAGGCGGAACGTGACGTCGGTCTGACGCTGGGCGGGGCTTTTCCCCGGCCCCTCAAGCGGGAAGTAGTGAAACACCACTGGGTTAGTCGACTTCGGCATGACCCGCAGGCCCGCCGGGCTCCAGATCCCCTGGTCATCGCACTCGCTGTACAGCCTCGCCAGGACCTTCGCGGCACTTGGCACCTGGCGCACGATTCCCAGTCGAGCGAGCAGCTCCAGCCAGTAGACGGCAAATGGCACATCGGTGATTCGACCTTGGGCGTCGGCGTGCAACGGATCACCGAGGACTTCGAACAACGGCCGGAAGATCTTCTTGCCGGCAAGAATGAAGAAAGCACGGCGCGGCGTCGGAATCGAAAAATAGGCCGCGAGACGTTCGAGGAATCCGGCGCGCTCGCGTTGAACCGCGGGCATGAACGCGAGCATCTCCATCGAGAACACCGTGGGTGGATAGGCGAGGGGATCGAGCACCGTCTTCCCCTGCGCCTTCTTGAACGGCTTCTGTGCCAGCTCGCTGCGCAGGTACATCGAGATATCGCTCGCGATGCGGTGGGCGGCACCGCGCAGGCGTGGATCGTCTTGATGCGCTCCGCGCGCCAGCGCCGCTGCGGCCCCTTGTGCGCTCATGTTCCGCGCCCAATTGCCCACGCCGGGATCGCTTTTCGCGACCCGCTGGAACTCGACGAGCAGCGCCGGATCGTCGTCTCTCGACAGCAACCGAAAGAGAAAGCGATCGGCGAACCGAAATGCCCGCGCATCGGGCGGCCACCCCAACTCGAGCAGGCGGCGATACTGGAGGATCGTTCCGACCTCTTTCCATCCCATCGCCTTCGACGGAGCAGGCGCCAGGAGGTTCCCCCCCCACAGCCCTGTGTCCTTCTGTTTCCGGACGATGGCGACCGCTTCCTTGTAATGCAGAATCTGCTCCCGAAGCGCGATTACGCGCTCGACATCGCGCGCCGGCTCGGGCACGACTTCGGTGAGCGTCCGATACTGGATAGGAAGACTGGCAGCCTCATACAACCACGACAGAGGTACCGTATGTGTGGAGGGAATCTCCAACCGCCGCTCCGTTGGTAGGAGGCCGGACCAGCTGGTGTAGCCGGGTGAAAAACGGGCGCAAACTTATCCGCCGCCCGGCGAATAGGCAATCGCGGGAGATTAACCCATTGTGCTACAAGATGTTCCGCAAATCATCCCAGCGTGCAATCTGCTGCACCACCTACGGCTGCGGTCGCTGGAACTCCGAGGACGGCAGCCAGCGCGGCATCGCCGGATCGTTTGCGATGGCTCGCGCTGCTCGGACCATGATACGCACCTGTTGAGCCATGCCATCAAAGCGGAACGTCGGCTTGTACTCGTCACTCGGCTGATGATAGCGCTCCTGGTTGTAGACGTTCTCCTGCTGCTCGCCCCACTCCTTCGGCCGTCCGACGAAATCGGCACCGGGCTTGATCGACAACGCCGGCACGCCGGAGCGCGCAAACGGAAAGTGGTCCGACCGAAAGAACGAGCCACGCACGTCGGGTCGCGACCCGACTGTGAGCGACTCGACCCGCGCCGCCGCTTCGAACACTGGTCCCAGGGTCGAGCGATCCATGCCAAGTGCGCCGATGTCCCGCGTAGCTCCCCGGACATTCGCGACGTCGATATTGAGCACCGCGACGGTTTGCCCGAGTGGAATGAGCGGGTGCTGCACGTAGGCTTCGCTGCCCAGCAACCCGCTCTCTTCGGCGGTGGTTGCCACGAACACGATCGAGCGCGCGGTCCGCGGCAGCTGTGCGAGCGCCTTGGCGGCACCCAAGATCGCGGCAACGCCCGACGCGTTGTCCTCCGCTCCATTGTAGATGGAATCGCCCCGCACGGCGGGACCGATGCCCTTGTGATCCCAGTGCGCTGTGATCAGCACCGCCTGCGACGCCAGACGGGGATCGCGGCCGGGGAGACGCGCGGCAACGTTCTCCGATTCCACGCGACGCAGCGCGCTGTGAATGCGGACTGAAGCCATCAGGCCCGTCGCGACAGGACGAAAGTCGCGCCGCGCCGCCGCCTGACTCAGCGAATCGAGATTGAGGCCCCCCCCCGCCTTCGTGAGGGCGGCGCGGGCGCTGGCCTCGGTCACCCACCCGGCGAACGCGATACTGGGCGAGTGCGGCTGGTCGAGCTTGAATTGCTCGACCGACCATGAGCCGCGGACCACTTCCCACGGGTATGTCGCGCTCTCCGTCGTGTGAATGAGGATGGCGCCCGCGGCACCCTGCCGCGCGGCTTCCTCCAGCTTGTATGTCCAGCGGCCGTAGTAGGTGAGAACCTTGCCGAGGAACACCGTAGAATCGACGAGCCCCGGATCGTTGACGAGCATCAGCATCACTTTGCCGTGCAGATCGGCGCCCTTGTAATCATCCCACTGCCACTCGGGCGCGCGAATACCGTATCCGACGAACACGACCTCGCCGCTTGCCGCGATGTCGGCTTCCGGCCGTTCTCCCCACGCGACGAACGCGTCCCGATAGGCGAGCGTATCGGCCGCGCCGCCCGCTTTACCCCACGAGAGCGTCGGCTCCGGCGTCATCCCGACGAGGGCAACGGGTTGGAAATACGTCCCGTTCGGTCCCGCTGGCTGGAGTCCCAACGCCTGGAATTGCGCGGCGATATACTCCGCCGCGAGCCGCCCTCCTCTCGTCGCCGGCGCGCGGCCTTCGAGGAGATCGCTCGCAAGGAAGCGCAAATGGGCGTCCATGGCGGCCGTGTCGACCGGGATGGACGTGGATCGCTGAGCTGCGGCGGTCGACGCCGCGAATGCCAGCATCGCGACAGTATTCCAACATTTGTTCGTCATTGGGGGCGCTGCTCCCGTGAGAGTCCACATTTGACGGTATCAATCGTACCCGGCCGGCTGCGGCCGGCTTCACTGGTCAGGACAAAAGTCGAGTCACTCAGAAAGTCGATCGCCTCTCCACCCACCTCGAGTCCCGCGATGTCGCAGGGGCGCTCTCGAGCGGCTAGCAGTCGGCCGCCGACTCCAGGATAGAAGAGATAGATCGCGGTATAGGTTCGGAGCGCCACCAGGCGGCCGTCCGAACGGATGGCGCTCCCGGTGACGACGCGTCCCGCCTCCGGACTGGGCCGAATGTCGAGCGTTTGCACCAGGCTGGCGACGGTGACCGCGCCGCTCGTATCGCGAGTGCTCCACTGGCTGCGATCGACACGATACAGGCGAATTGCGCTCCCGCGTCTGTACCCTTTGCTGACGAGGTAGACGGCGGTGTCGCGCGGTGACACGTACACCGCTTCCACGTCGTGAGCGCCATCGGGATAGCGGAGCCTCAGCACCGCCGGCGCTCTCGTCGTTCCTAACGTGTCGCCTGCGCGCTCGGGCGGTGCCGGTTCGGGAATCGCATAGATCGTGACGGACGGCCGGAACTCGAGATTGTCGCCGGTGTCGGCCAGGTAGATACAGGTATCGGCGTTAACGACTGGCGGACGGGGCTGAAGCGGAAAGGCGACTGGGCAGGGGCCGAGGGACATGTCTTCCCAATCGATCGCGTCTGCGCCAGGGACGAGCAGCGCGCCGCGGTCGGTACCGCGCAGGTCAGTGGCATAGAGATATGGTCTGTCGCCGGAGTCGTTGTGCGTCCATAACACCCCCGGATACGCGCGACTGACCGCCACGCCGGAGCTTTCGACGAGGCGCGGACTTTGGAACGTTGCTTGAAGCAGGAGCAGCGCGGTTGCGAACATGAGCGTCCAAGAAGATACTTCGCACATGCGTGACGCAAATGTTCGACTGAAAGGCCGGATCCTCTACCTGACTGAGGATCCGGTCTTCGTGCGTGCGCAGCTCGAGGGGAACGACCCCGCCTGGACGCCGGCCAACAAGTTACGCGACGACATCTCGACCGACGAAATCACTCCTGCCTACATCTGCTACTACTACGACGAAACGCTGGGCGACTTCCCCTACCTCGGACTCAAGTGCCGCGACGAATTCCCGATTACGCGTGGTTCGGTGAAGCGCGGGGGCTTCGTGGCCGCGGTAAGCGGCAAGCGGCGCGGGAAGGGTTCCTCCCGCGAGCAGTCGCCCTACGCCGAGATGTGCGCCGGCATCAAGCTGGTCGTGGCCGAAAGCATCGAGCGTATCTACCGCGAGAACTGCCAGAACCTCGGCGTGCTCACGACGACCGACTTCTCGATTCTCGACAAGGTGCGTCGCGGAGAGATCATTCCGCTGGCGGCGTTCACCGCGGGAGAAGGCGAGATCACCCGCGGCATCATCGAGCATGGCGGGTTGTTCAATTACAACATGGCGCGGCTGAAGGGTGAGGTCGTGCTCCATCCGCCCCAGACGCCGCCGCGGCCGATGACGCTGGGCGAGAAGATCCTGGCGCGTCATTGGGTCGTCGATCCGGCGAGAGGGAAGATCGGCGTGCCCGCCGTGAAGCCGGGCGATGAAGGGTTCGTGCTCACCGACATCCGGTTCAGCCATGAATACGTCACCCCGATGGCGGCGATCTTCTTCGAGCAGCTCGTCGGGAAAGACGCGAAGGTCAGCGATCCCGGCTCAATCCTCATGTTCCGCGACCATCTCACGTTCCTGCCGGAAGCGATGACGCCGGAGCGCGTCAAGGAGGGGTTGCTCGACGTCGCGCTGCAGCTCGAGAAGAAGCAACGCGAATTCGCCACGGCGCAGGGCATCAAGCTCTACGGCGAGCTGCGCCTCGGCCACCACGGCTCCGAAGCGATCTGTCACTCGAAGATTCTCGAGTCGCACGCGCGTCCCGGGCAGGTGATCATCGGCTCCGATTCGCACACTCCGCATGCGGGCGCGGTGGGCTGCGTCGCGTTCGGGGTGGGGACAACCGCGATTTTCAATTCCTGGATCACCAGGGACGTGCGCCTCCAGGTGCCGGAGACGGTCAAGGTGGTGATCAGCGGGCAAAAGCCCGACAACGTCACCGCGAAGGACTTCATGCTGGAAGTCCTGCGCCATCCGTACGTCAAAACCGGCAAGGCGATCGGCAAGCTGGTGGAGTATTGTGGCGATGCTGTCGAGTCGCTGTCGGTAGATGAGCGTGCCACGATGACCAACATGACGGCAGAAGTTGGTGGATTCACGGGCTACGTTGCGCCGGACGACAAGACCGTCGCATACCTGATGGACTACCGCAAGATGTCTCGCGCGGAGGCGGCGCAGCTCTGCGCCGGACTCAGCAGCGATCCGGATGCCGAGTACTGCGAACTCATCGAGATCGACGCCGCCAGCATTCGGCCGATGATCGCCCTTCCCGGCGACCCCGGGAACGGCCTCTACATCGACGACGTCACCCAGCGCATCAAGGTCGACATCGCGTACGCGGGCTCCTGCACGGCGGGCAAGAAGGAGGACATGGACATGTACGCCCGCGTGCTCGCCGAGGCCGCCGGGCGAGGCGAGCGGGTCGCGCCGTGGGTGCGCTTCTTCATTCAATGCGGCTCGCAGGACGTGAAGCGCTACTGCGAAGAGCGGGGCTACCTGGATGTGTTCCGGCGGGTGGGAGCAACGTTTCTCGAGCCTTCGTGCGGTGCCTGCATCAATGCGGGGCCGGGGGTGTCGAAGACGCGCGAAGAAGTCACCATCAGCGCCATCAACCGCAACTTTCCGGGCCGTTCAGGCCCCGGCCAGCTCTATCTCGCGAATCCGTATACCGTGGCCGCGTCGGCCATCACCGGCTACATCACCGTCTGGGAGCCGGGAACGGTGCTGGAGACCGCTCGCTCAGGGTAGGGTGCCGCGGATCGTTACCTTCACGGCGCGCGCGCCGCTGCCGAAATCCAGCGCCGACGTCACCGTCGTACTCGAATCCGGAACCGACTTCGCGGTGATCGTGAACCCACCGCTCAGCATGCCCCGAGACACGTTGAACGTGGACCCACCCTGACTCGAGCCGTACTGGCTCGACGTCGTCCGCAGGTGGCCAGCGCGCGACAACCACTTCTTCACTGTCGAGTCCGTGGCCTGATGGATCACGAATCCGGTACCCGTGCCCGCGGTGTCGAGTGTGAACCGCGACCACAGCGAGTCGTTGACCGGAGCGCGGCCGGAACCGAGCAGGAAAAACACCGAGTCTATGGTCCGGCGCGTGGAATCGTACCCTTTCCACGCGATGATCGCCGTCAGATTACTGATGACGTGCGTTCCGCCCCGGGTCGCATCGATATCGAACTCGATTCCCACCGCTCGCGTGGTGTCCCCTCCGACGCCGATGCGTGACGCGCGATCGACAAACGGTATGACGAGCGTCGACATGAGCGCGTACAGTCCGGAGTCTCCAGTGAAACCTCGATCCAGCGTCGTGTCATGTCGAAATGCGGAATCGAGGGCCATCCAGAGGGCGTGTTTCTGCGCGACGGGGATCGCATCCGGGTCGACGCCGCCGGCATCGGAGCACGCAGCCACGAGCCCCGCGCATGCCAGCGGCAGCAACAGTTTTTTCATGTGCGGGAATATGGCGCTACTGAGCCCCACCCGTAACTGTCACGACGTGCTCCCGGTACGGTCGGAGCGAATCGCGCTGGTAAACGCTGCGGGGATTCCAGAGCACCCAGGTGTTGATTCCCAGCTCTTCGGCCGCGCGGATCTGCTCGCGGATCTCATGCGGCGTGTAGCGCGGCTTCCGACGGCCGAGCGTGAATGCCTGGAGGAAGGGACGGATCGTCGCGGCCTTGGCGAGCGGTCGCGAGCGCTCGAGTGCTTCACTGAGTGCGTTTCGGACGACGCGATATGGCTCGCCGTTCGGCCAGGCGATTCCATAGCTGCCGCGGTAGTAGTGGCTCGGGTAGACCATCGGTAATACGACGTCCGCGACGGTGACAAAGTCTTCCCACACCTGGCCGATGCCCAGGTCACCGGTCGCCGCCGACGTCAAGCCGAAAATGTCGAATGTCACGGGTACGCCCAGCGGCTGAATGCGGTGCGCGAGAATCGCGATTCCTGCCTGCACACCTGCGCGCTGTGTTTCGCCATGCTTGCGGGCCGCGAAGACCGCCATCGCCATCGCTTCCTTCGGCTCGTCCGGGAAGCGCACGTAGTCAAACTGGACTTCGTTGAAGCCGAGCCGCACCGCTTCCTGCCCAAGCTGCGCGGCGTAGATCCAGACCGAGTCGTTATAGGCGTCCACCCACGCGCTGCCGATGCGGTCACGCCACAATCCGCCGTCGCGATGGTGCACCGACCACTGCGGCCGCCGCTCGGCGAGCAGCGGATCCTTGGCGACGACGATGCGGGCGATGGCATAGATGTCGTGCGCGCGCAGCGTGTCGAGGCGCGACTGCACGTCGTGGGTGCGCACGCAGCGCGTCGCGCCCACTTCCTGCGCGACTTTGACCTCTGATGGATACAGCAAGCAGCCGGTGTCGTCCTTGACGTCGACGACGAACGCATTGATCTCCGTGGAATCGGCGAGACGTACCAGCTGCGCGAGCTTGCTCGAGCCAAACGCCCACGCGTTGACGTACAGCGCCTTGATCGGGAGCGCCGATTGGGAGTTGTCGAACAGTGGATCGGGCAGGACGTAGCGCAGCTCGATGCCGCGCAGCCGCATGGACTCGGGCGACGTCGGCAGTTGTTGGGCAAAAAGGCCGCGACTTGCGGTCGCGGCCCAGAGCAAGAGAGCGCTTGCCAGCCGAGCCAACTTCATAGGGGCCACCAACATAGGAAATTGACCCCTAACGGGGCAAGGATTAGCACCTCATCTGGGGCGTAAGCTATTGAATAGCAATGGGTAAGACGCAATGCTCTGACCGCGATATTGCGGCCTGATGCCAAACAGAATGACGCGTCCGGTCCCTTGCTGCACCTCGAGGATCGCGGCCCTTCCCGCGATGCGTTCGGGATGCAGCACCCATCCGGAGAGCAGGACGCGCGCTGGATCTTCCGGCCACCGGCCGATTACGCTGGTCACGGTCGAGTCGAGTACCTCGAACGCCGGCCCTCCCTGAAACCATCCGATGGTTTCGCGCGGCATACCGCGCGCCACGGCCTTCGCCGTGTCGAGCTCCAGCCGGAAAATCGAACCCGGCGCGTAGAAATCCTCATCGCTCACCGCCTCGAGCACGTTGCGCACCGGCAGTAGCAGGGCCTGGATCGCGAAGCGGCTCGCCTCATTCAGTGCGATGAGGGTACCGCCGTCCACGACGAACTGTCGGAGCGCTTCGCTGCCGTCGGGACCGATGCCTCCGGCGTAGGGCGCCGGATAGCGCGGGGGAAGGCCTTCGAGAATCTCGCGCGGTGACTGATCGGGCAGAATGATGACATCGAATCGATCGCGCAGCTTCCCGGCGCGCACCACCGAATCGACGAGAGCGGCGTAGGGCACCTTCCAGTTGTCGAACACCCATCGCGTCCATCCTTCGTCCATCGTCGCGTCGTACGACTTGTAGAGGCCGATTCGGGGAGTGTCGGCGACGAAACGCGGCACGGGACTGACCGATCGTGGCGTGATCGGGGCCGAGAGCGGCGCGCGTAGCGAATCGTTCACGGCGACCGCGTTCAGCCCCATCAACAGCGGCAACGTGTGCGCGGTGACGTCGTACGGTTTCTCCGGTGGCCCTCCCGGATACAATCGACGGTCGGGATAGTGCTGCACTTCGAGTAGCGTCTTGGCGAACGACGCGTACGGCTGGCGCAGCACGACCACGTAGGTCCCCGCTGAATGGCGCTGGCCCTGCAGGCTGAACGACTGCAGCGCGGTGCGAATCTCGACGCCACCGCGCCGCAGGATGCCGAGCAGTGCGCTCAGCGCGACGGAGTCCTGGCGGGCCGGAATCAGGTAGGCGTACGGCCACTCCCGCCAGCCGCGGATCGCATGCGTCTCGACATTGAAGAAGTTGGCGAGCCAGCGCTCGCGCTCACGCGCCGCGTGGACCAGCAGCGCGTAGGCGCCTTCCGTCTGATAGGAGACGATATCGCGCAACGACCAGCGTCCCCCGCGCCAGGGATTCGTGAAATTCCACGACCGCTCGCGCGGGTTATATCCGCGCTCGCGCGCCTGCAGTCGATCGAATGGGACATCGATCGGCGTTGCGAGGTCGGCGCTGGCCGTCTCAGAAAGAATCCGCACGCCACCGTGGTAGTGCTGATACGCGCGCGCCGGCGTCCAGGCGTCGTAGGTGGAATTGATCGAGATCCCGGTCTTGCCCTGACCGGCCAGCTCCCACGCCATGGCGCTGCCCAGCGCGTTCACGCCATCGATGAGCAGCGGATCGACGTTGGGCTCGACCGGGTCGAGGTAGGGCGGCAGGAACAGCCGCGCGCCGTTCGCATCCATCTGATGGATGTCGTGCACGATCTGCGGGTGCCAGACGTTGTAGAGCGAATCGACCGTTAGTTGCGTTTCGACCTGCGTGAACGCGTACCAGTCGCGGTTATTGTCGTGGCCGGTGTAGTGGTGGTACAGCTCCGGCGGCGATGTCCCTTCCGCGGTGGTGCCGATCGTGTGGTTGTACCACCTCGCCACGATGGTGACACCATCGGGGTTCAGGGAAGGCACCAGCCAGAGAATCACATTGTCGAGGATCGCGCGCGTCGTCGCGCCCG
The DNA here is from genome assembly GCA_035300745.1 of Gemmatimonadales bacterium. GTDB lineage: Bacteria > Gemmatimonadota > Gemmatimonadetes > Gemmatimonadales > GWC2-71-9 > 20CM-2-65-7. Next base: position 17,590 of record DATGVC010000041.1, read on the forward strand.
TATCGGTCGCCAACCGATACGCCAGCGTGACAGGGGAAAGGTGTCCACCCACCTCCGTTGAATGGATGCTCGACGTAATGAGGACAATCGTTTTGCCGTTCTGCAGCGCGTCGCGAGCGGCTCGACTGGTATGGAACGAGCGGGGGTCCGCGAGCTCCGCGTTGACCTGCCGGTAATAGTCGAGCCGCCGCAGGTTTTGCGGGCTCGAGATCGCGAGCGCGATCAGGGGCGCGCCCAGCGTCGTTTTGCCGAGCTCGCGGTAGTCGACGCGGTCACTCGCCTTGGCAAGCGCCTCGAAGTAGCGGACGAGCACCGGCCATTCGACGAGCTTGCGATCGTCGCCCGGCTCGAAGCCGAGCACGGACCGCGGAGTTGGAATGGTGATCGTAGCGGGCGCAGGACGGACCGTCCGCGCAGGCCGGCGCGTCGTCGGGCGGTGGGTGGGCCGTTGTGCAGCCAAAGGCAAGGCCAGCAGCGCGGCGGCTGCCAGCCCAAACAGCCAGGGACGGCTCGATATCAATGCTGGCTCGTTGTCGCCGCGGGCGCTGCCTCGCCCGTTCCGATCCAGTGCGCGAACCAGGTACGGATCCGCTCGAGCCGGTCGACGAGCAGCCAGGGCGGACCGGTTCTCGACAAGCCGTGGAAGGAGCGCGGGTAGCGCACGAACTCGGCCGGAATGCCCCGCTTGCGCAGCGACATGAATAGCTGCTCACCGTCGGTGATCGGCGTGCGCTTGTCATCTTCCGAGTGCACGATCAGCATCGGCGTGCGCATGTTGTTCGCGTATGTCATCGGCGAGAGGACACGGTAGAGTGAGTCGCTCCCCCACGGCGCGCCGTTGAACTCGTAGTCCGTCAGTCCCTGCGCATCGGACGATCCGTACCACGAATACCAGTTGAAGATCGAGCGGTCAGTCTGCGCCACCCGGAACCGGTTGGTGTGGCCCACCACCCAGTTCGTCATGAATCCGCCGTAGGACCCGCCCAGGACCGCCATGCGCGTCGTGTCGACACCGCCCTTACTGCGCGCGATGGCGACGTCGACCGCCTGCATCAGGTCCTGATAGTCCTCCATTCCCCAGCGTCCGCGCGTCGCAAACGTGAACGCGTGGCCATAGCCGCTCGATCCGCGCGGATTGGTGAACAACATCCAGTAGGCCTGACCCGCCAGCATCTGGAACTCCGGAAACAGCACGTTGCCGTAGTTCGAGTGCGGGCCGCCGTGAATCGAGAGCACCAGCGGGTAGCTCTTGCCGGGCTGGTAGCCGTACGGCTTCATCAACCACCCTTCGATCTTCAACCCACCGACGCCGTTGAACCAGAACGTGTCGGCCGGAATCGCGGTAACCTGCTTGAAGAGCGAATCGTTGAACGTCGTGAGCCGGCGTTCGGCCGCGCGCGCGAGCGGAGTCACGTACAATTCCGTCCCGTGGGTGATGTCGCTGGCCGTATAGGCGAGCGACCGTCCGTCGAGGCTCAAGGTGAAGCCGCGGAGCTGACGCTCTCCGGTGGTGATCTGACGTATCCGGCCTCCGGCGGCTGCCACCGCGAACAGATGCACGTTGCCGGTGGTCTCGGCGAAGAAGCAGATCGTCTTGCCATCGGCGGACCAGGCGGGACTGCTGGGGTCGAGACTCCAGTCCCCCGTGAGATTTCGTGCGGTCCCTCCGGTTGCCGGAATGGTGCAGATGTCGTTCTCCATCCCACGGCCCTTCGAGCACACGAACGCGATCGTCTTGCCATCGGGAGACCAGGCCGGTGAGCTGCTCTGGGGGAAACCGGTGGGGAGGGCGCGCGTCGTCCCATCGGCAATATTGAGGAGGAAGAGCGCCGGCCAGTTGTCGTCGCGCACTTCCTGATTCTCAGTTGAGTCCTGCTCGAACGCGATCGTCTTGCCGTCAGGCGACCACACCGGCGAGGTCTGACTCAGATCGCCGCTGGTGAGCCGGCGCGGTGTGCCGCCGGCGAGCGGCACGAGGTACAGATGGATCCGGCGGCTGGTCTCGCGCGGCGGCAGGTAGCCGCGCTCATCGCCGACGATCGGGATCGAGGTGTAGACGCGCCCGTCGAACCGCTTGGGATCGGGGCCGCGGGTGATCGCTGTGGGAGACACGCGCGTGCGCCACGTATCCTTCTTCAAACTGTCCGGCTCGTCGCCGCGCCACGCGTAGGCCAGCCACCGCCCGTCGCGAGAGAACACAGGCATCGCGTGCACACCTTTGATCTGGAACGCTTCGCCGCCCGGGGCAGCGGTCCGCAGAAACCAGATGTCGTCATCCGAGCCTTCGCGTTTGCTCGAGAACGCCAGCAGGGAACCATCGGGTGACCAGTTCGGGTTGGCTGCATCCGTCGAGGGGCTGGTGTAGCGGAACGCCGGCGCAGAGCCGTCGGCGGGCGCCATCCAGATCTCGGTGTGGCGCCGGTCTTTGTCTTCGACGACGGTGGTCACGACGAAGGCGACGCGCCGGGCGTCGGGCGACAGCGCCGGACTGCTCACGACGGTCAGCCGATAGTAGTCGGTGGACTGCCAGGGGCGGGCTTGGGCGGACAGTCGGACCGTCGGACCGACGGACAGAATGAGCGCGGCCAGCCAAAGATTGCGCATGGAGATCTCTCGGTTCGTCGTGGGGTCAGAAAACTACCGACCCCGGTCGCAACGCGCGACCGGGGTCGTTCCACAGTCCGACAGTCCCTCCGTACGGCCGTCCGACGTTAGTTCAGTTTATGCAGCTCTACACGCCGGTTCTGCGCTCGCCCTGCTGGTGTGGCATTCGGCGCAATGTAGCCGGACGCGCCGAAGCCTCGTGCCTGCATCCGCATTGGGCCGACTCCGTGGCGAGCGAGATACGCGCGCACGGCGGCGGCCCGCGCCATCGAGAGCCGGAGGTTCATGTAACGCCGGCCCGTGGAGTCTGTATACCCGGCGATCTCGATGCGAATCTCCGGATTGGCCACGAGCGACGCGGCCACCTGATCCAGCACGGCGTAAGACGAGGTCGTCAGAACCGACCGACCGGTCTGGAAGTTGACGCCCTGCAGGATCAGCGTCGGGCGGGCTGGCGGCGCGCCCGGGGGCGCCGGCGCATGCTCTTCGAACAGCAACAGGCAGCCGAATTGATCGACGCGCGATCCCTTCGGCGTGTTGGGGCAGCGATCCTTCGAATCGGGGACGCCGTCGCCATCGGTATCGTGCTCGATCGGGCAGCCGTTTTGATCGACCTGAATCCCGGGCGGCGTGTTGGGGCACTTATCCAGATTGTCTGGCACGCCGTCCTTGTCGCTATCCAACGGGCAGCCCGTCGCATCGACCGGCGTGCCGCGAACGGTATCGGGGCAACGATCGATCCCGTCGAATACCCCGTCGCCGTCCTGATCGTGCGGGCAGCCGGTCGCGTCGACCGTGGCACCGGCTGGTGTGTCGGGACACTTGTCGAGCCCGTCCCAGACACCGTCGTGATCGGAATCGATCGGACATCCGCTCGCATCGACCTTCGCGCCAACGGGCGTGTCGGGGCATTTGTCGAGCAGATCGTTCACACCATCGCCGTCGGAATCAGGAAGGCCGGCCGGCGCGGCCGCTGCGAGCGGGCAACCTTTGGCATCAACTGTCACACCCGCCGGCGTATTGGGACACTGATCGATCCCGTCGAACACCCCGTCGCCATCTTGATCGTGCGGGCAGCCGGTCGCGTCTACGATGGCGCCGGTCGGCGTGTTGGGGCACTTATCGATCCCGTTTAGAACGCCATCACCATCGGCGTCGGCGGGGCAGCCGCGGCTGTCCACGGTCGCCCCTAGCGGCGTATCGGGACATGCGTCGCGCTTGTCCGGAACGCCGTCATGATCGGCGTCGGCGCCCGAGGCGACGTCCGGCTGGAAGAAGGCGAACCCCGCTGAGCCAACGAGATGCGTGGCTTTCTGACCGAACGTGCTGTTTGTCTGCGGCGTGTAGATGCCCCGCGCCTCGAGGCGCAGCGCGAAGCGCGAGCTCAGGTAGAACTTCGCACCCGCGCCGCCGTGGAAGCCCCCGTCCGTGAATCGATAGGGACTGGTGCCGCCGAAATCGAGGCGCGAGTATCCGCCCAGCACAAAGACCGTCATGCGGCTCGCATTCAGCGTGTTGATGACTAGGCTGCCGGCGCCGATCATCGGCTCGATCTGCGTCGACGAGCTGACGTTCTGCGGCGATTGGAACAGCGCCTCTACCTCCAGGCCGATCATCGGCGTGACCGCATACGAGAAGCGCACGCCGCCACCGATCTTGTTTGAGAGACCGAACGTCTTGTCGTATTTGGTGAATGCGCCAAACAGGCCGACTTCGTAGCGGCGATCGTATTGCGCCTCCAGCCGCGGTGCCGTCAGCGCCATCACCAGAAATATCGGAGCGAGCTTTCTCACGTTTGGCCTCCGCCTCAGTTAGTCTGCCGCAGCTCGACGCGCCGGTTTTGCGCGCGTCCGGCTGGGGTCGTGTTCGGCGCGAACGGCTGCGATGGACCGTACCCCTTGGCGACCATCCGCCCGGGAGCGACGCCCTTACTCGCCAGATACGCGCGCACGGCGCCGGCGCGTGCCTGCGACAGGCGCGTGTTGGTTGCCGCCGATCCCGTGTTGTCCGTATGTCCTGCGATTTCGATCTTGATGTCCGGGTTGGCGACGAGCGACGCCGCCACGATGTCGAGAATCGTGTACGAGTCCGGCTTGAGCGCCGAACGGCCCGACTCGAACGTCACGCCTCGAAGGACGACCGGCGTCTTCGCTTCGGTGAAGAGAATTGGGCAGCCTGCCGCGTCGACACGCGTGCCCGGCGCCGTCCCGGGACACTTGTCCTTGGTGTCATCCACGCCGTCGCCGTCGCTGTCCTTCGCGCGCTGGCAGCCTGACGTATCCACTTCCGTGCCTGGTGGAGTGTTAGGGCACTTGTCGATCCCGTCAGGCACGCCGTCGTGGTCGCTATCGATCGGACAGCCCGTGGTGTCGACTGTGGCACCGGCGGGCGTGTTGGGGCATTGGTCGAGACCGTCGGGAACGCCGTCACCGTCGGCGTCGGTGGGACAGCCCTGCGCGTCCACGCGAGCACCAGTTGGCGTGCCCGGGCACTTGTCGATCCCGTCGTACACACCATCTCCGTCCGAATCCTTCGGGCAGCCGCGGGCATCCACTACGGCGCCTTGGATGGTGTTGGGACAGGCGTCCAGACCGTCGTAGACCCCGTCGCGGTCGGAATCGATCGGGCATCCACGCGCGTCTACGACCGCGCCCACGGGCGTTCCCGGACATGCATCCTTCCGATCGGGCACACCGTCCTGATCGGCGTCACGGAACGCGCTCGGTCCCGTAAAGATCGAGAGTCCCAAGGAGCCGACGATGTGTCCGGCCCAGTTGCCGCTTGAGAAGCCGGTGCTGGAGGAGTAGATCGCTCGGCCTTCGATCCGGGCGGCGACCCGCTCGCCGAAAAACATCCGATCTCCAATCGCGCCATGGAACCCGTTGTCGGTAAAGCTGTAGCCGGGGTTGTCGCGGAACTGGAGTCGAGTGTAGCCGCCCAGGATATAGAGGAGGTTGTTCTCGTTGCCTACGTTGAGGACCAGGCTGCCGCTGCCCAGCGCGAGCGCCGCATTCGTGCCGCCGGCCCTCGGCGTGGGCTGCTGGTAGCCGAGCTCGAACTCGACGCCGATCGCCGGGCTGAAGAAGTAGCCTAACCGCCCGCCGCCACCGATTTGATTGTCGAGTCTGAAAGCGCGGTCGTAGCGCGTAAAGGAGCCGAATGCGCCGATTTCGAACTGGTGCGTGCGCTGGCCGATGCAGAGGGCAGGAAGGGCGTTGAGACAGAGCACCAGCAGTGGCGTCCGCGCGCGCATGTATCTCCCGGGGGTTGGCGGCACTCCACTCTAATAATCAGCCGCTTGTTCAGAAACCCCTGTAGCCTCGATCACCACGCGTCGGGTCCCCCCCCTGCCCCCCCCTGCCCCCCCCTGCCTCCCCCCGCCCCGAGCCTTAAGGGTGTCCGTTGCCGCCTCGGATGAAGCGAAGTGCCTGGGAGAGCTGCTCGGCCAGCGCTGACAGCGCGGTGGCGCCCTTCGCGAGGTCCTGGATGGCCCGTAGCTGTTCGGACGCTGCGGCCGCCACTGCCTCGGCTTCCTGACTCGAGGTCTGGGCGCCGGCGCGCGCCTGCCCGAGCGATTCAGTGATGCGAGTCGCGAGCTCGGCGCTGTGGCGCCCGACCTCCGCCACCTGGTTCCCGGCGCGCGCCGTCTCGGCGGCCGCTTCCGCGATCCGATCGAGGTCCTGAACCCACGCCGCCGAGCTCTCCACGACCTGGCCGAGGTCGCCGCGGATACGCTCGATGAGCTGTGCGGCGCGGTCCAGCGCGCGCCGCGTGTCCTGGACCGCTTTGTTGACGTTGCGGGCCTCGCGCCCGCTCGCTTCGGCGAGCTTGTGCACCTCATCGGCGACGACGGCGAAGCCCCGGCCGTGAATCCCCGCGCGCGCCGCCTCGATCGTGGCGTTGAGCGCGAGCAGGTTCGTCTGATTCGCGATGAAGCCGATCGTTTCGGAGAACTTTTCGACTTGCGCCGCCACCTCACGCAGCCGTCCGACTTCGGCGGCGCTTTCCTCGGTCGTGGCGCCGAGGTCGGTCAGCTGGCGCACCGCGTTCTGGGTCGCCGTGCGCACGCGGTCGGTTGTCTTCTCCATTTGCGAGCCCGCCTCGCGTGTTCGATCGCCAGCTGTCGCGAGCTCGGCGGCGCTGTTTTTCAACTGTCCGGCTTCGCGGGCGGCGGTGCCCACCAGCGTCGCCGCCTGACCGGCGCCGTGACTGGCGCGCTGGGCGGACGCCGCCACTTCCTCGCTGGACGCCTGGATCTGCTGCGTCGTGGCCGTGAGCGTCTGCACGTACTGCGTCGTCTGATCGGACGCGCCGGTCACGGGGCGGAGGGAACCATCGATCGCAACCATGAGCGCGAGCTGCGGCGCCAGCAGCTCCAGGAGCTCGCCGTCCGACTGGCGGTACATCGTGGGGTCGGAGTGCCGGACGCTCCAGAGGCCGACGAGCTGGCCCGCATGGTAGAGCGGGACGAGCAACTCCGAACCGGGCGTTTCGCCGCCCGGCACCACGACCTGGTCTCTCGCGAGGCCGTGCGCTACGACGGGGCGGCGCAGGCGCAGCGCTTCACCGGTAAGACCGGCGTCGGAATCGAATCGGAACGCGGCTCCGGGCTGCGCGGCCGTGTCGGCGACGAGCTCCATTTGACGCGTGCGCGGATCGTAGCGGGCAAATCCCATCTGTTCCCACGGCACCAGCTGCCGCGTCAGCTCCTGCACGCGCTGGAAGCTGTGGCTCAACGTGAGCTCGGCGGCGATCACCTGGGCGAGCCGCTGAATCAAGTGCAGCTCATCGGCGCGCACGCCCAGACGCAGCACCTTGAGACTGCCCCAGGTGGCGAGGGCTAAGGCGCCCGTGAGCAACGCACGTGTCTCCCCCGGGATGATGGCGTGCGCGACGGCCAGCCACCCCAGCGCGAGGGCGGCCGAGACGAGGTAGACGATCGACTCCCAGCGCAGCGTGAGCGGTGCATCCACCCACGCGATCGTTTGTCCGAGCGCGAGCTCCAGATAGAACGTGCCGTTCACGATGATCGGCAACAACACGGTCGTGAGCGCGATGACCCAGGCGTTGTCTGCGGACAGTGCCGCGGCGCCGGCCGCCCCGCTCAAGCGGGCGTACATCAAGCCCACGAATGTCGACCCCGCCGTCAGATGCGCCGCGTTCCCCAGCGCCGCGCGCAGCGGCAGCCGGCGCAGCGGCAGGTCGCCCATGAGCATCGCAAAGGGCGCGACGATGGCGGCGAACGCCCAGCCACGGTCGAGGATCGCGAACAGCATGACGCCGAGGACGTATGAGGAAAAGCCGTTGCCGGGGAGCGCGATGCCGTAGCGGCGAGTGACGGCGGCGACGAGGATGAGCAACGCGCCGGCCAGCGGCAGATTTTCGCCCGCCGGCACTCGGCCGTTGACGTAGGCAGTGAGCCCGGCGCCGAAACTGACGATTGCGGCGAGCGAAACCGCGACGCGCACGATGAGCGCGGGCGCGGTCGAGAAGCGCGAGAGGAGCCGCATAACGTTGTGGGGCAAGGTTGGCGCCGTGGCGCGGTGTGTCAAGCACGACTATCGTTTACGACATGACCGTCACCATCGAATACTGCGTCGTTTGAAACTACGAACCACGGGCCACCGGTCTGGCGGCCGAGATCCGCAGTGCGTTTCCGCATGCTGAAGTGCGGCTGATTCAGTCCTCCGGCGGCGTCTTTGAAGTCGACGTCGACGGCCGCCACGTCTACTCCAAGAAAAGCACGAAGCGTCACGCCGAGTCGGGCGAAGTGGTGCGACTGATACGCGAGGGGACTGCCGGCAAGCAGTGAGAATTGCGATCTCCACGGGCCCACCTAATAGGAGAGGCGCCTAAACACGGCGCCTCTCGCTTTTCTATATTCCAGCAGTGCGTATCTCCCGCGACCACTTCCTCCCTCCCGATCCGCAGGCATTCCTC
>DATGVC010000042.1:0-5861 GCA_035300745.1 Gemmatimonadales bacterium
TCTCCGCCGCCACGGCGGAACCACGGCTCGCGGCCGCCGTCATCGAGGGTGTTGAGCAGCTGAAGAGGAACTAGCTTCCTTCATGGTGCTAGTCGGTTTCGGGATGTTGAGCGGGTGTGACCCCCAGGTTCCGAATCTCCAGCAGCAGCTGTGCGCCGGCGACGGGCTTCAGGAGGAATTTTGTCGGAAATCGAGAGCTCTGTCTTGAATCGTGCTCGCCAATCATGATCAGCGGGCAATCCAAGAGCGCGCGTGTGTCTTCGAGCGAGCGGACGAATTCCCGGCCGACGCGATCCACTGTGACGATCAAGTCAGGCTCGTCTTGCTCAATCAACGAAAGCGCCGCGGCAGCGCCGCGCGCGTGGACCACGCAGTAGCCCGCTTTTCGAAGCTGCTCGCACCCGAAGGCCTCGTCGTGCCGTTCGTCGATGATCAGGATCAGCAACGCCGAAGTCATCAGACCTCCGCGGTTTCACGGACGAGGCACTACGGCTTACGCTTCTCGGGAGACTCGGGGGGAGGCTTCCCGAACCCGAAAAGCTTCATTCCTTCCTCGGCGCGCTTTGTCCCCCACTCGATCGATTCATGCTCGATCTCCGCGCGATACTGCTGCGCCGCCTTTGCACGTGCTTGAGCGGAACGTTCGTCGATGCGCCCCAACAACCTGAGGAGCCCATCGAGGATTGTGAACGGATGCGGAGGGCAACCCGGCACGTACAGATCGACCGGCACCACCGCGTCCGCCCCGTTGTGGACCTCGCCATGATCGATGTAGGGGCCGCCCGAGATGGCGCAGGCCCCTACCGCGATCACGATCTTCGGCGGCGGCACTGCGTCCCACGTCTTCTTCAAAGCGAGCCGCATGTTTTCGGTGACGGGACCAGTGATCAGTAGACCGTCCGCGTGCCGCGGCGAGGCCACGTACTGGATTCCGAAGCGGCCCAGATCGAAGACCGGCGTGCCGAGCACATTGACGTCCGCGCTGCAAGCGTTGCAGTCGCCGGCGCTCACCACCCGCAGCTTGAGCGACCTGCCGAAAAGACGCCGCAGTTTCTGCTCGAGCGCGGCAGCGCGCGGGTATTCCTCCGGACCGCGGAGCACGAGAGCCTCGCGCGTCCTCGCAGCAAGGCGGTACTCGGTGGTGAAGGCAATGGCCCCCTCCGGGCAGGCCTGGACGCAGTCGGGGCAAAACAGGCAGCGGCCGAGATCCAGACGCAATCCATCGCTGGCGGATATCGCTCCGGTGGGGCACGCTTCGACACAGGCGCTGCAGCCGTCCGCGCAGCGGGAGGGATCCAGCACCGGCAGTCCTCGGAAGCGGTCGGGCATCGCCGGCGGAGAGTCGGGGAACGCGGAGGTGCGATGTCCCTGCTGCGCCCGCGCGAGAAACACCTTCAACATGCGCACCTCACAAGTCGTGACCGCAGTACGAGAGATTGAAGCTCTTGTTGCAGAGTGGAAAGTCGGAGATCTGCTGGTCGCGCAGCGCCATCTGCAGACCAGCCCAGTTGTGAAAGGACGGATCGACGATCTTGTAGCTCGCGAAGCGTCCCTGGTCGTCTGTGATGGTGGCGTGGCAGATCTCGCCGCGCCATCCTTCGATGAGCGAGACACAGAAGAGGCCCGGCCGCGGGGCGCCGCAGGGCGCGCGGATTGGCCCCTTCGGAAGCTCGCGCAGCTGCTGGCGCACGAAAGCCACCGAGCGTTGGATCTCCAACCAGCGGACGTAGGCGCGCGCATAGACGTCGCCCGATGCCGAGGTGGAAATGGGAATGTGCGCGAATCGGTACATGCCCCAGGGGTGCGTCTTACGCACGTCGCGCTCCAGGCCCGAGGCGCGCGCCGCCATCCCCACCATGCCCAGTTCGCGCGCCACTTCCGCGGGTACGCGGCCGGTCTCCTCGAACCGCGCACCCACCGAGGGCGTCGACCAGAGCAGCCCGACGGCGTTCTCCACGTCGCGAAACGCAGACTCGAGCTGGTCCGCAGCCTGCGCCGCCCGCTCCGGTTCGAGGTCGAAACCCGCGCCGCCGGGTCGCACGGTCCCCCGGCCGAATCGGCTGCCGCAGAGGAGCGCGGTCAGGTTGAGAAAATCGCCACGAAGCCGGCCGCAGTACGCCGCCGTGGGGAGGAAGCCGACGTCCCCGGCGAGTGCGCCCAGGTCGCCCGTGTGATTCGCGAGGCGCTCCAACTCGAGCGCGATCGCGCGCAGCGCCTGGCCGCGGGATGCCGCGCGCGCACCAGCCAGGGCCTCCAGGTTCTGACAGTACGCGCTCGCGTGTCCCACGGTCGTGTCGCCGGCCAGCGTCTCGGCGTAATGGATGCTGCGCTTGTTCGGTCCGCCGATCAGTGCCGCCTCCAGACCGCGGTGCTGATAGCCGAGCGAGATCTCCAGGTGGAAGACCTCCTCGCCGTGACACTGGAAGCGGAAGTGCCCCGGCTCGATCACGCCCGCGTGCACGGGTCCGACCGCGACCTCGTGTACTTCCTCTCCCTCGACGCGATAGAAGTCGGTCACGCCGCACTGCGGGTGCAGCCCGGGCGGCCGGCTCCAGGCGTCGCGGCCGCGCCAAGACGCATGGAAACGGACCGGCTTGAACCAGGGATGGCCTTCGGGCTTCACGCCCCACTGCTCGGCGATCTCGCGCTCGAACAGGTGCGCCTCGGGGCACTCCGGCGTCATCGACGGGAACGACTCGCCGATCACCTTCGCCCGCGCAGCCTCGAGCGCGCCCGCAGAGTCGTCGGCGAGGACCAGCACGAGCTCGATCTGTTCGCCAGCGGGAGTCCCGAAAAGCGCGGAAATGCGCTGGCCGCGCTTCGGCGCTTCGATCGCCTTCTGCCGGAGCGCCTCGAGCGAGAGCAAAGGCACCTGGTCGCGGGGCACGGCGACGCCATTGAATAACTTCACGGCTTCACCTCCACGAAAGTCGCGGCGTTCTGCACCAGCGCCACCAGCGGCGCGGGCACATAGACGCCGAGGAACAGGACGATGGCCATCAGCAAAAGAATGGGAGCGATGGTCCCGAGACGATCATGATAACCCGACGGTCCCTCTGCCGGCGGCTCCCCCTGCACGACCGCGAGCACCGCGCCGCCCATTCCGATGAAGACGATCGCCAGCATGAAGAGAAAGAGCCCGCCGACGATGGCGTGGCCCGAAGTCATCGCGGCGCGCACGATGGTGAACTCGCTGAGGAACGGAGCAAAGGGCGGCGAGCCCGTGGCAGCGAAGAAGCCGGCAAGAAAGAGCGCGCCCGAGAACGGCAGGCGCCGCAAGGCACCGCGGACATCCTCGGTCGACTTGCTGCCGTAGGCGCGGTGGATGTTTCCCGCCGAGAGAAAGAGCACCCCTTTGGTGATGGCGTTGTTGACGAGGTGGAGAAGCGCTCCGAACACGCCGAGGCCACCGATGCCGACGCCCAGCACCAGGATCCCCATGTGCTCGACGCTGGAGTACGCGAGCATGCGCTTGTAGTCGCGCTGGCGCGCCATGAAGACGCCGCCCACCGCCATCGAGAGCAGGCCGATCCCGATCATGAGCTGCCGCGCGAACGCTGCCTCTCCCGCGGCTGACACGATCTGGAAAAAGCGCAGAAGCGCAAGGAACGCGCAGCTCGTCAGCGCGCCGGCCAGCAGCGTCCCGACGATCCCGGGCGCCTCCCCATAGGCATCGGGTTTCCATGTGTGCATGGGCGCGAGGCCCATCTTGGTGCCGTAGCCGACGAACAGCAGAACGAATGCGGAGTGCAACCAGGGCCGCGATAGCCGCGGCGCCTCGCGCACCAGGTCAGGGAAGAACAGCGAGGTGCCCAAGCCGGCCCGAAGGGCTGCATAGGCGAGAAAGAAGGTCCCGAACAGGGCCAGCGCAATGCCGACCGAGCCGATCAAGAGATACTTCCAGGTCGCTTCGATCGACCGCGCGTGGTGGTTGTAATGGATCAGCGGCGCGGACGCGAGCGTCGTCGCCTCGATCGCCACCCACATCAAGCCAAGGTGCTGCGCCTCGACGATCAGCGAGTTCATCGCGAGAAAGAAGAGCAAACAGGGTACGAAGACCCGGTTCGAGCGCTCGGCGCGAAGAGCGAGGTACCCGGGCGCATAGAGGGAGCAGGCGAAGAACAGCACGCTCACGAGCGCGAGGACGAGCCGGCCCAGATCGTCGAGCTTGAGCCATCCGCCGATGGCCGAGACTTCAGGACGCCCCAGCGCCGCGATCGTCATCGCCAGGTGGACTGCACCGCACGCGGGCAGCAGCCACGGCCGCCACTTCTGCCACGGCATGGCAGCCGCCGCGGCGGCGAATGCGAGCGGGACGATGACGAGAGCGAGCGCCAAAGGTCACTCCTTGAGCGAGCTGAGCCGCGTGGTGTCGATGGAGGAGAACTCGCGGCTGATGTGCTCGATGATGATGCCCATCACGAAGATGGCGACGACCAGATCGAGCAGGACGCCCGTCTCGACCAGAAGAGGCATGGCCTCGACCAGCGTCAGGCCCATGACGAAGACGCCGTTTTCCAGCGCCAGATATCCGACGACCTGCGTGATCGCCTTGCGCCGCGTGGCGAGGAGGAGGAAGCCGGTGAACGCCGTGGCGAGCGACGCCGGAACCAGCAGCGAACCGACGTGCTCCGGCGCGAGCGGGAGGGTGCGAGCGAACACCACCGACAGCCCCGTTCCCAGCCCGCCCAGAAGCAGCGAAGGCACGAAGCCGATCACCGGCTCGATCTCTCGGTGGATGGCGGCGTCGCGAAGCGCGCGCGTGAGCATCGAGGGAATTACGATGCTCTTGAGCGCGATGGTGGCGAGAGCAATCAGCGCCGCCTGCAGGGTGACCTCGCCATGCACCGCGACCACCAGCAGCGCCAGCAGTACTCCTTGCGCGGCGGAACCGTTGATCAGCGCGCGCAGCCGGCTGGTTCCGAGCATGAAGAAGTTCACCAAGAGCAGAACAACCAGGAGCGGGTCGGCGACGATTTGCATCGGTTACCTCGCGAGCAGCACGATTCCGAATCCGGAAAGCAGGCAGGCGGCGATGAGCAGGCTGGGCACGTGCACGAGCCGCAAGCGCGCCATGAGAGACTCGACCACGCCGATAGCGACCGCGACGGCCAGTACGCCCGTGAGCAGCGCACCCAACGACATCCACGGATTCCCGAGATCGGGAAGCGCGATGCCTACCACCAGCGCGGCGAAGATGAAGAGCTTCAGCGACGCTCCGTAGAGAATGGTACCGAGGGCGGGGCCGCCGTGATCGAGCACCATCACTTCGTGGATCATGGTCAGCTCGAGGTGGGTATTCGGATCGTCGAAGGGGATGCGGCTGTTCTCGGCGAGCAGGACGATGAAGAGCGCGGCCATCACCAGAACTAGCGAGGCCGCCGAGCGCGGCGGCCAGTGTCCGCCGGTCAGCATGACTTCTAGCGAAAGCGAGCGGGCAAGGCGCCCGAGCACGAGCAGGCCGAAGAAGAGCGCCGGCTCGGCCAGGCTGGAAAAAGTGGCCTCGCGCGCGCTGCCCATTCCCTCGAAGGCGGAACCCGTATCGAGTGCGGCAGCGACCGTGAAGAAACGGCCGAGGGCGAACAGGTAGGCAAACAGGATCGCGTCACCCTCGAAGGACAGGGGTGCGTGCCCGGCGACGGGCAGCAGCAAGCCGGCCAGCACGGCAGTCGCGAAGCCAACCACGGGTCCCGCCTTGAAGACCCACGAGGTCGAGGTGCTGAAGACCGAACCCTTCCGCCACAGCTTGACGAGGTCGTAGTAGGGCTGCAGATAAGGAGGCCCCACGCGGCCCGCGAAGGCCGCCTTGGTCTTGTTGATCACGCCGAGCAAGAAAGGCGGGACTAGCAGCAAGACGGCCA
>DATGVC010000043.1:0-3185 GCA_035300745.1 Gemmatimonadales bacterium
CGCTTCCACCCCGGCGACGCGAATCTCCACGTGGCTCGTCCGCTTCAGGATCGGCGTCCCGCGGCCCATCGCTGCCGCGGTGAACCGCTTCAGCGTCTGTCCCTCGTTCACCACCGCGTACGTGACGCGCAGGTCATCGGCGTCGAACGGAGTGTTCTGCCGCTGCGCCGCCTGCTGCGCGTTCGCGACGGCCGACTTCAGGACCTTATGGATCTGGCGCGCGGCCCGCTTCTTGGAAAAGCGGAGAATCGCGTCGGCTTCCGGGACGGCCTGGCCGCGGATCAAATCGATCACGAGGCGCATCTTGCGCGCCGACTGCCGGACGCCGCGTTGGATCGCTCGAGCTTCCATTCCCAACTCCTTCTTCTTTTCTGCGCCGCCCTCACCACCGCCGCCCCCCGTCTCAGCCGCTGCCGCCTCGGCTTCCCGCTCCGCCGCCGAGCCCTTGGCGCCGTGGCCGCGGAACAGGCGGGTCGCGGCGAATTCGCCGAGCTTGTGGCCGACCATGTTCTCGGTGATGTAGACGGGGATGAACTTGTTCCCGTTGTGCACCGCGAGCGTGTGGCCGACGAAGTCGGGCGTGATCGTGCTGCGCCGCGACCAGGTCTTGAACACCTTCTTCTCGTTCCGCTCGTTGAGGGCGCGAATCTTCACCATCAACGACTCCTCGACGTACGGACCCTTCTTGACGCTCCGTCCCATTACTGCGTCGCCTTCCCGCGCTTCCGCCCGCGCACGATGAGTTTCGTGGACCGTTTCTTCTTATGTCGCGTCTTCTTGCCCTCGACCTTGCCCCACGGGTTGGTGGGCGGCCGGCCGCCCGACGACTTGCCCTCGCCGCCGCCCAGCGGGTGATCGACGGGGTTCATCGCCACGCCGCGGACGCGCGGGTTACGGCCGAGCCAGCGCGACTTCCCCGCCTTGCCGATCGTCAGCAGCTCGTGCTCGGCGTTGCCGACTTCGCCGATCGTCGCCAGGCACTCGCCCCGCACCATCCGCATCTCGGTCGAGCGGAGGCGCAGCGTGACGTAGTTGCCCTCCTTCGCGACGACCTGCACGCTGGTCCCGGCGCTGCGGCACAGCTGGCCGCCGCGGCCGATCTTCAGCTCCACGTTGTGCACCGCGGTGCCCAGTGGAATCTCGAACAGCGGCATCGCGTTGCCGATCCGGATATCCGAGCCCGGACCGGACACGACGCTGTCGCCGACGTTCAATCCTTTCGGCGCCAGGATGTAGCGCTTCTCGCCGTCCGAGTAGTGCAGCAGCGCGATGCGCGCCGTGCGGTTCGGATCGTACTCGACTGCCGCCACGCGCGCCGGAATCGCGACCTTGTCGCGCCGGAAGTCGACGCGGCGGTACTGCCGTTTGTGGCCGCCGCCCTGCCAGCGGGTCGTGATGTGGCCCTTGTTGTTGCGCCCGCCGGTGCGCTTCAGCGGCTCGAGCAGCGACTTCTCCGGCTCCGTCTTCGTGACTTCGGAGAAGTCGGATACCGAGCGAAACCGCGTGGCCGGCGTCATCGGCCGAAACTGTCGGATTCCCATTTAGCCCTCGAACACCTCGATCGCGTCGCCCTCTTTGAGGGTGACGATCGCCTTTTTCCAGGATGGCCGGCGGCCGGCGTAGCGGCCGTACGTGCGCCGCTTGGCCCGCATGATCATCGTGCGGACGCCGGTGACCGACACCTTGAACAGCGTTTCGATGGCCGCCTTGATCTGCGGCTTGGTCGCTTCGGAGTGCACGCGGAACGCGTACTCCTTGCGCGCGCCGTACGCCGCGGACGACTTCTCCGTGACGACCGGCCGGACGATCAGGTCGTGCAGCTCAGGCATCGGTCGCCTCCTTCGTCTCCTGCTTCGCCGCGCCCTCGTCGAGCGCGCCGATCTCCACGACCACCGTCTGCGCCCAGAGGATCTCGTACGCCGTTGCGTCGGCGAAACGCATCACGTGCACGTCGGGGAGGTTGCGGCCCGACAGGTAAACGTTGTGCGCATCCGTCGCCGTGAGCACCAGGACCTTCTTGCCGGTTGCGTCGAGCTTCTTCAGCAGCGCAGCCAGGTCCTTCGTTTTCGGCTTCTCGTACTCCAGCGCGTCCACAATGACCAGCGAACCCTCGCGCGCGCGCGCGTTGAGCGCCGACTTCTTCGCCAGCTGGCGCATCTTCTTGGGAATGGCCAGGCGATAGCTGCGGGGATGCGGCCCGTGCGCGATGCCGCCGTGCCGCCAGTGCGGGGCGCGCGTCGATCCCTGCCGGGCGCGGCCGGTGCCCTTTTGCCGCCACGGCTTCTGATTGCCGCCCGAGACCTCGCTCCGGGTCAAGGTGTTGCTCGTGCCCTGCCGCTGGTTGGACAGGAACGTGATGACCGCGCGGTGCAGCAGGTCCTCGTTCACCGTGCCGTCGAACAGCGCCTGGGGCAGCGTGACCGCCTTCTTGCTGGCGCCCGCCGCCGAGTAATGAGGAGCATCAATCATGGCGGCTCCGGCCTCCCTGCTTGCGGACGGTGACCAGGCCGTTCATCGGGCCCGGCACGGAGCCGCGCACGAACAAGAGATTGCGCTCCGCGTCGATCCTCACGACGCGCAGACCGATCTCGGTGGTGTTGCGCGCGCCCATGTGCCCCGGCATGCGCTTGCCTTTGATGATGCGCGACGGATCGGTGCCCGGAGCGATCGATCCCGGCTTGCGGTGCCGCGTGTTGCCGTGGGTCTCGGGGCCGCCGTGGAAGTGATGGCGGTGGACGACGCCCTGGAAACCGCGGCCCTTCGACACGCCGCTCACTTTCACGCGATCGCCTTCGGCGAAGATGGCGACCGTGACGGCGCTCCCCGCCGCGGGAGCTTCACCAGTGACCGCGAAACGACGGATGATGCGCGGCGCGATCTCGACCCCACCCTTCTTCACGTGGCCGGCCAGCGCCTTCGGCGTGCGCTTCGCCTTCTTGGCGCCGAAGCCCAGCTCCGCCCGACCATCGGCGATCGAGATGACGGGGCACGGCCCCGCCTCGATCACCGTGACCGGCACGTGGGTACCGGCGGCGTCGAAGACTCTCGTCATTCCCAGTTTGCGACCAATCAGCCCGTTCATGTCTCTACTCGACTTTGATTTCCACGTCGACGCCCGCCGGCAGATCCAGCTTCGTCAGCGCGTCCACGGTTTGCGACCGCGAATCGAGGATGTCGATCAGCCG
>DATGVC010000044.1:0-8422 GCA_035300745.1 Gemmatimonadales bacterium
GAGGCACTAACCGAACGCGACGTTCGGCAGGTCTACCTCGAGGTGCGCGAGTCGAACGCACCGGCTCGCGCGCTCTATGCCGCCCATGGGTTCAAGGAGGCGGGTCGCCGGAAGCAGTACTACCGGCGGCCGGCGGAGGATGCCATCGTCCTGAGACTTGATGCATAACTTCGGTACAAGTGGCGTATCTTTGATTGACAGAATGACTTGCGATTTATATAGTGTTGGGCACCCCTTGGACCCAGACCTGCATAATCGTCGGAGGTTGTTGTGAGCCGCAGTCTCAATAAAGTCATCCTGATCGGGAACTTGGGTGCCGATCCCGAGGTGCGCAGCACGAATAACGGCTCCCGCGTAGCGACGCTGTCAGTGGCAACCAGCAGACAGTGGACCGGCACCGGCGGGGAGAAGCAGGAAAAGACGGACTGGCATCGGGTGATCTGCTGGAATAACAAGACTGGATCCGGTCTGGCCGACGTGTGCGAGAAGTACCTCAAGAAGGGCGACAAGGTCTATATCGAAGGGCGGATTGAGTACCGCACGTGGGAAGATCGTGAGAAGCAGACGCGCTACGTCACCGAGATCATCGCGCGTGAGCTGATCATGCTGGGGTCGAGAGGCGGAGCCGCTCCTGTGGGAGCGGGGGCTGTGAAGGGGGCCTCGGAAGCTGGCGGTAAAGCCCCAGAATCGCTCGACGCGTTCCCGGAGGCGCTGGATGAGGAGGACGACGATCTGCCGTTCTGACCGCGCCGTACTACTGGCCCTGGCGGCGTTGCCGCTCCTGTGCGGAGTCCTGCCGGCGCAGGACACCACGCAAACGGCGCAACAACAGGACACGACGCAAGCGGCCGCCGCCGTTCAGGGACCGGTTCCCGCCAGCCACACAGTCTCGCGCGGTGAGACCCTCTGGTCCATCGCCCAGATGTATTTCAACGATCCGCTCTTGTGGCCGGAGATCTACCGCCTCAATACTGCCGTCGTCGAGGACCCGCACTGGATCTATCCCGGTGAGGTCCTGAATCTCTCGGAGATGGTGACCGTCGCACAGGGCAACGACACCGTTGCGGCTCCACGGGATACGACGTCAACGCCGGCGGCCGCGGATACGGTGCGTGCGGCCAGGGACACGGTGGCCGCGGTGGTTCCGCTCGACACCGCCACGGCGCCTATCGACACGATTCCCGCCGACACCGCGCAGTTGATTGTGGAGCCGCCGCCGCCCACTACCAACGTCCCGGAAAGCCGCGAGACGATATTCGACCGCCGCCGCACGAATCAACAGGTCGTCGCGGACGTGTTGCGCGCCTACACGCATCAGCCTTACAGGCCACTCCGTGCCGGCGAGTTCTACGCCGCCGGCTTTCTGAGCGAAGAGGAGCGGTTGCCGTGGGGTCAAGTGGTCGGCGCGACCGCGACGTCGGCGATTCCGCGTCTCTCCGATCGCACATCCGCGACCACATTCCAAGAGATCGCCATCCGGCCGCCGCGCAACGCATCGTATCACGTCGGCGATTCGCTGCTGCTCGCGCGCATCGATCGCCCGGCGGAGGGGCGCTGGGGCGACGTCGTGGTCCCTGTCGGGATCGCGCGAGTCACGTCGATCGAGGAGCAGCAGGTGCTTGCGCGGGTCGTGGCGCAGTTCAGCCTCGTTCATAACGCCCAGCTCGCGATGCCGCTCGAGCCGTTCCATGACCCCGGTCAAGTGCGGCCCACCCCTGTCGAAAAGGGGCTGACCGGCAGACTGATCGAGTCGCGGGATCCGCACGCGATTGCAGGCGCGCAACAGTACTTCTTCATCGACAAGGGCCGCCGCGACGGCGTCACCCTGGGCGACGTCTTCGAGATCGTCCATCCGGCGCAAGGCTTTTTGGGATCCGCCTCGGAAGAGGTGCGCGGGGTTCTCATGATCGTCCACGTCCGCGAGCGCTCGGCGACGGGGCTCTTGCTACAGATCACGCATCCCGGGCTGGTGCGCGGTCTTCCGGTACGGCTGATCAAGAAGATGCCCTCCTGATAGGCGGCCAGGCCCATCGCTGCGGTGGGCCTGGACTGTATCTGCCGTGATTGTCACTCTGCATCTCGTTGCTCTGGCGCTGTACGGTTTGGCCACGGCGCTGACTTTGGCGCCCTTCATACGCTTCCGGCCGGCGCCGCGCGCGCTGACGATCGCGCTCCCGTGCGCCGGGGCGGCGGTGCACGTCGTCGCGATTTCGCAGCTTACGCTCATCGGTCTGGGCCCGGCGCTGTCGATGCTGGCGTTCTGTCTGGTGCTGCTCCAGCTCGCCAGCGAGCGGTTGCTGCGCGGCGCAGCAGTCTCGTTCCTTGCCGGCCCGCTCGCCACCGGTCTCGTGGGACTCGCGCTCCTCAGCGGGCTGACCCCTGGGGCGGACGTTGCCGCCGGCCGCAATACCTGGTTCGTTCTGCACGTCGCGCTCAGCGTCCTGGGCCTCGCATTGCTGGCGCTGGCTTTCATCGCCGCCGCGCTCTACCTGCTGCAGTTCCGCGAGCTCAAGGCCCGCCGCTTTGGTCAGATCTTCCAGCTCTTTCCGCCGCTCGAGCGGCTCGATCAGTTGAACCGGTTCGCGCTGGTGGCGGGTTTTCCCGCGTTGACACTCGGCGTCCTGCTGGCGCTGGGGTACGGCGCGCAGTTCTCCGGCGGCCTCCATGTCGCCAAGGCTCAGATCGTGTGGGGGATTTTTACCTGGGTGGTGCTCGGATGGGCGGTCTGGGTCCGCGTCGTCCGCCATTGGGCGGGCCGCCGCGCGGCTCTCGCGAGCATCGCCGGCTTCAGCGCCGTCCTGCTGGTCTACGTCGCGCTGAAGTTGACCCAGCCTGGCGCCGAACGGTTCCTGTGACGGGTCATACAGAGATGGGGATCAAGGTCGTGGGGGTGAACCACCGCACCGCGCCGCTCGACGTGCGTGAGCGGTTTGCGCACGGCGCGCACGAGGTACCGGGCGCGCTGGCGCGCGTGATGGCGGCGGGTGCCAGCGGCGGGGTTCTGCTCTCTACCTGCAATCGCACCGAGTTCTATCTGGTCGCTGACGACGAGCCGGCGCTGGAGGCGGTGTGGTCACTGCTGGGTGAGCGGCTTCCAACTGGCCCTTCCGCCGAGGCCGGCGCCCGCGAGTACGGGTACATCGCGCGCGACCGTGACGCCGTTCGCCACCTCTATCGGGTATCGTCGGGACTCGATTCGATGATCCTGGGCGAGTCGCAGATCCAGGGACAGGTACGAGAGGCCTGGGAAGCATCGCGCGCGCAAGCCGGTCCCGTGCTGCATCGGCTGTTTCAGACGGCACTCCACGTCGGATCGCGCGTGCGAACCGAAACCGGCCTGGGGATGGGGACGGCGTCCGCCGCATCGGCGGGTGTGGCCGTCGCGGGCAAGATCTTCGGCGATCTCGCCGGCCGCAGCGCGCTCATTCTGGGCGCCGGTGACATGGCCGAGCTCGCAGCCACGTGTCTCGGCGATCAGGGAGTACAGATCACGCTGGTCGCCAATCGCACGCAGGAGCGCGCCCGAGCCATCGCCGAGCGGCTCGGCGGCAGGGCGGTGTCGCTGGAGGAAGCGTGGCCGCACTTCGCCACGACGGACATCGCCCTGTGCTCGACGGCCGCGCCGCACGCGGTGGTCACCTGGGAACGCGTGGGGGCGGTGATTGGTGCGCGTCGCGGGAAGCCGCTGTGCATTCTGGATCTGGCGGTGCCGCGCGACGTCGATCCGGCGATCGCGCAGCTCGAGAACGTGTTCCTGTACGACATCGACGATTTGCAGACCGTGGCCGCGCAGGCGACCGCACGGCGGCGCGACGAGATCCCCGCTGCCGAGCGCATCGTCGAAGAAGAGACGGATCTCTTCTGGGCCTGGTACGGCGGTCTGGGTGTCGTGCCGACCATCAAGGAGCTGCGCGCCCGCATGGATGCTGTGCGCGCCGCCGAGCTCGAGCGCGCGCTGCGCCAGCTCGATCATCTGACTCCCGACGATCGCGCCCAGGTCGAGCAATTCAGCCAGGTGCTGCTGAATAAATTTCTGCACCAGCCCACGACCGCCTTGAAGAAGGCCGCTGAAGAGGGTCACGGGTACGGCCTGCTCGAGGCGGTGCGCCGGCTGTTCGGAATGGAGCCACCCGAGTGACACGGATCCTCGTCACCGGGGGCGCAGGGTACATCGGCAGTGTCGTCGTAGATCAACTCCTGGAGCGGGGTTTCAAGGTCGTTGTGCTGGATGACCTGAGCACGGGGCACCGCCAGGCAGTTGCCAGAGGCGCGGGCTTCGTCCAGGGGAGTGTGGGGAACCGTGAGCTGGTCGAGTCGCTCCTCGAAGGCGAGCGCATCGAGGCGATCATCCATCTGGCCGCCTTCGCGTTGGTCCCGGAGTCGGTCGCCCAGCCTCAGAAGTATGTGACCAACAATGTGACCGCGGCCCGAGTACTGTTGGAGGCGGCGGTCCGCGCCAAAGTCCGCCGCTTTGTCTTCTCGTCTTCGTGCGCGGTGTACGGCCATCCGGCGACGATTCCGATCACGGAAGACTCGCCGCAGGCGCCGGTGAATCCGTACGGTGAGACGAAGCGCGATTTCGAGCGCCTGCTCGCTGCAGTGGGGCCGAAGCAGGGCATGGGGGTGGTGAGCTTGCGCTACTTCAATGCGTCGGGCGCCACGGAGCGGTTGGGAGAGGACCACGACCCGGAGACGCATTTGATCCCGAATGTGTTGGCTGCTGCCCTAGGCAAGCGCCCGGCGCTCGAGGTCTATGGCACCGATTATCCGACGGCCGACGGCACTGCGGTTCGGGACTATGTCCACGTCGCCGACATCGCGGATGCGCATCTGCGCGCCCTGGCCGTCACGCTCGACAAAGGATCGGCCGTCGCTGTGAACCTGGGCACGGGTACCGGGCGCTCCGTTCGCGACGTAGTGGATGCGGCACGCCGCGTGACCGGGCGCGCGGTGCCGACGGTCGAGCGGCCGCGCCGGCCCGGCGATCCGCCGGAGTTGGTCGCGGCGGTGGGCCGCGCGGCTACCGTGCTCAGCTGGCGCGCATCGCATTCGAGTCTCGAGGAAATTTTGGGCAGCGCGTGGCGCTGGCATCAGTCACACCCGCAGGGATATCGAGGAGGTTAGGGTGCTCTTTCAGGTACGAGGGGCGATCCCCACGACGCCGTGGGAGCTGGTGCTCACGTCCAGCCGCGAAACGCAGTTCGTGCTGGGCGTGCTCGCCGTCTTCTCACTGGTGTCGTGGTATTTGATCGTCCTCAAGTGGTGGCAATTCCGCCGCATGCGACAGCTGGGCGATCGCTTTCTCGCCGAGGTGGAGAAAGCGCCGCGCCTCGAGGAAGCCTATCACGCCGCGATGCGGCTGCCGCCGTCGCCCTACAACCGGCTGCTGCGCGAGGCCGTCCATTTCTTTTCGGAGCTGAAACCGGGAAGCCTGAAGGCCGGTGGCGTCGCGCCCAATCCTGCCGCCCCGGCGTCATCCGCGATGCTGACCACGACGCAGCTCGAGGCGTTCCGCATGGTGCTCGCCAAAGAAGTGGCAGCGGAGCGGGACACCGCCGCGCGCTTCATCCCGTGGCTCGCGACCTTCGGCTCGGTCAGCCCGTTGCTCGGTCTGCTCGGTACGGTGCTGGGCGTCATGGACGCCTTTATCGGCATCGCGGTTGGCGGCTCGGGGAACATCACCGCGATCGCGCCAGGCGTCGCCGAAGCACTGGTCACGACGGTCGGCGGCCTGGCGGTGGCCGTCCCGGCCGTGATGGCCTACAACCTCTTCGTCAACCGGCTCGGCCTGTTCGCGGGCGAGCTCGAGGGCTTCGCGCAGGAGATCGTCGGCACGCTGGCCCGGGAAGGACGGATCTAATGGCCGGTGGTGGGGGACTCCTCGGCGGCGGTGGTGGTGGTCTGCGCGGGCATGGCGAGCTGCCGCTCAACGCCGACATCAATGTGACGTCGCTCGTGGACGTCGCGTTCGTCTTGCTCATCATTTTCATGATCACCGCGCCGATCATGCAGGGCGGCGTGGATGTGCGATTGCCGCGCGCGCAGGTCCGCGCCATCGAACCGAAGCAGGGACTCGTCGTCACCGTGGACATGGACGGCAAGATCTATCTCGATCAGGCGGGGCTTTCGTATGACGATTTCCTGGCGACCTTCCCCGCCTTTGTGCGAACGAAACGGCCCACGGGGGTGTATCTGCGAGCCGATGGTCGAGTCGCCTACGCTCGCGTGGTGCAGGTGCTGGCGGTGATTCGCGGGGCGGGCGTGCAGGACGTGGGACTCGTCGCCGAACCGGAGACGATCAATCGATGAGAGGACGCGGCCGCACTCCGGCCCCCGTAGGTATGGCGGTGACGGGAACGCTGGTCGTTCACGGCTTGGCGGTCGCGTTGCTCTTCGCCACGCCCAGTGGACGTCCGCGGCTCCCGCCGACGTATCGGGTGCGGCTCATCGCCGCCCCCGCTGCGGACCTCGAGGCCCGCAAGGCGCCCGAGGCGTTCGAGCGTCCGGCAGAGGAAAAACCGGCGCCCCCCCCACTGCCGGCCGCCAAGAGTCCGCGCAGCACCGTCTCGCGGGCGACACCGCCGCCGACGCGCGATCAGACGAAGCGCGAGGCCGCGCCGCGCACCACGCCGACGACGCAGCCCTTGCCGGGAGAGAAGCCCGCGACGGGCAACGACGTCGCGACCGTGAGCACCGAGGGCATCGCATTTCCGTTTCCCGAGTATCTGCAGAACATCGTCTCGCAGGTGCTCCGCCGCTGGCAGCGCCCCGGGCAGAGCACGCCGCTCGAGGCCGAGGTGTCGTTCTTCGTGCATCGTGACGGCTCGGTGACCGATCTGCAGTTCATCCGGCGCTCCGGCAACTTCGCGTTCGATCTCGAGGCTCAGGGGGCGGTCGAGGAGGCCGGACGGTTTCACGCATTTGGAACGCTGCCTGACGGTTGGCAATCGGATGTGCTGTTTGTGCGGTTCTACTTCTCAGGACAGCGGCAATGATTCCCGTCTTCCTCGCGGTGTTACTGACCGTTGCGCAGGACACCTCGACGATCGACCGCGGTGTGCGCATCGGCATCATCTATCGCCCGGGGGTGCGCCCGGGCTTGGTGATGTTGCCGCGCGCCGGCATGGGTCTCGATTCCGTCCGCGCGATTGTGGCGCGCGATCTCGACTACAGCGATCGCTTCGAAGTGATCACCCTTCCCGGCGGCGACTCGATCCGACTCGCGAGCCCATCGACCGGTACGCGGGGCACCGGAACACGGCGTTCCCGATCTGGAACGGCCGCAACAGGCGGCGCCCAGGCCGGGGCCGGGGGTACGCTCAACTATCCGCTATATCAGGCGCTGGGCGCCGATTTCGCGCTCGACATCACCGCCGCGGGCGACACGACCGTCGCGACGCTGCACGACATCGCCGCGGCCGGCATTCGCCGCACCGTGCGCGCCAAACTGCCGCGGCTGGGCGATCCCGACTTTCGCCAGGCTGTCCACCGGCTCGCTGATCAGGCGCTTCAGGCTGCCCTCGGTACTCCGGGAATCGCGGCCACCCGGATCTTGTTCGTGAAAGACGGGAAGGTATATCACATCGACCAGGACGGGGCCGATCAAAAGCTCGTCTCCTCGACCGATCGGCAGGCGATGTCCCCCGCCTGGGGAGCGAACGGCCAGCACTTCGCGTACATGGAATTCCAGGCCGGGAAGGGCTGGCTCTACCTGCAAGAGATGGCGACGGGCAAGCGCACCGCCGTCTCCACGACCGGGACCGCGCTTGATTTCACACCGGCTTTTTCCCCGGACGGACAGACCCTCGCCTTCAGCCGTGCGACGGAGGAGGGAACCGATCTCTACACAATTAACGTCAAGAATAACTGTTGCTTACGCCGCTTGACCGTGGGGCGTTTTTCTGACAACTTGTCCCCGACGTTCAGCCCTGACGGGCAGCGCGTGGCGTTCGTCTCGACGCGCCCGGGTCTGCCGCAGATCTATGTGATGGCGGCGGATGGAACGGACCAGCAGTTGTTCGCACCATTCGACTACGGCGTGACCGGGGCGTCCAACGCGCCCGAGTGGTCGCCCGACGGGCAATCGGTGGCATTTCACCGGGACGTGGCGGGCACACTGCAGGTGTTCGTGCTGGACGTGCGTACTCGCACGGTCCGACAGCTCACCTCGGTGGGGCGCAACGAGGATCCGACCTGGGCTCCCGACAGCCGTCATCTCGCCTTTGTTTCCGACCGGTCGGGCTACCGCCAGTTGTGGATCATCGATCTCGACACCGGCCGAATCCGGCCACTGCTGCAGCAGAGCGGAGCGCGTTTGCCGGCTTGGTCTCCACGGCTTTCGGAGGCTCCTTCTTCCACCCCCTGATCGGAGAGACAGGATGAAATCGGTATCGTTGCTCCTCGCGCTCGGCTTGGGCGCTGC
>DATGVC010000045.1:0-8252 GCA_035300745.1 Gemmatimonadales bacterium
CAGGGCCACACTGCGGATGGAGAAGTTGATCAACACGACTGACACCACGCGGCTGTTCGGCCACCTCTTTTGGGAGCTCGCGGGGGACAGCACGCTGACGAGCATTGGCCGCGACACGCTGCGCATCGAGCTGCGGCGCGGACGGCCCTACAACCAGCAGAAGGTCCTGCTCACGGCCTGCGCCGGTGTGACGATCGAACTCAAGACGTTCGGGCTGGGGGACTCGACGTACGTACGCAACTCCGGCAACTTCACCCACGCCATCGTCGGCGAGGGCGGCAACATCACGACCGCCTTCGCCCGCGTCGTGGGATATACGAGCAAGGCGCCACTGATCCACAATAACCCGATGGCGGCTCGGTGCCCCACGAACGGCACGGGCCTCACCAGCGATTCGGGTGAGAATCACCTCGATAAGGGCATGACGCCCGCGATCGACGTCAGCGACTTCATCAGCAACACCGGTGTCCATATCCATTCGGTCGCCACGAACTTCAACGGCGCCACGAACCTGGTCCGCGCCGATTCGATCTATTTCCTCGACGAGGGGATGAAGCTCAAGGGCACGGTGCCTGCGCCGCTGGGCGCGTTCGGGATGGACATGAATTACAATCACAATTTCCTGGCGGGCAGCGCCGGGACGCCCACCTTCGGTGGCACCGGCAACCCCAATGACCGCATCGCGTTCTCGGCCCGGTCCGACGGAAACATTGACGTCTGGGATACTTTCTTCTTTAATCAGGTCGGCACGATCGTGGTGCGCGATCCGATCATCGGGCCGCTGCGCGTCGCGCGCAACAAGACCAACACGCGCCAATGGCTCTTCGGGGTGACGCCGAACGGCGTCGTGATGGTCCAGCTGCCCGTGATCACGAACCCGAACCCGTCGAAGCCGATGTGGGGTCCGCCGCTGCCGATCCGCTGAGGCCGGGCGCCTGCGGGCCCGGGTTGCAAACACGCGAGCCCGACGCACGTCGGGCTCGGCTGTTATAGGAGGGGCAGATAACGCCATGACATTCCGGTTCACGACGGCAGGCGAGTCGCACGGCCGCGGCCTGGTGGGGATCCTCGAAGGCATTCCCGCCGGTCTCCCCGTCTCTGCCGCCGATGTGGACACGGAGCTGAAGCGGCGCATGGGTGGCTACGGCCGCGGCGCACGCATGAAAATCGAGTCGGACCACATCGAGTGGCTCGCCGGCGTGCGCGCCGGTGAAACCCTCGGCTCCCCCATCGCCATGCTCATCTGGAACCGCGACTGGGAGCACTGGCAGGACGTCATGGCGCCCGAGGCGGACGCGACGCCCGATCCCCAGGGACGCCGGCGCCAGGTGACCAGGCCCCGTCCCGGCCACGCCGACCTCGCCGGCTCGCTCAAGTACGATCGCCAGGACGCCCGCGACATCCTGGAGCGCGCCAGCGCGCGCGAGACCGTGGCGCGCGTCGCCTGCGGGGCGGTGTGCAAGAAGCTGCTGCGAGAATTCAGCATTGAGATTGGTTCATATGTCACCGAGCTCGGGGGAGTCACCGCAAAGTACCACTCCCCACTCCCCACTCCCCTCAACGAACACGCCGACCAGAGCCCAGTCCGCTGCCTGGATCCTGAGGCGGAACAGGAAATGATCCGGCGAATCGACGCCGCGAAAGCGGCCGGCGACACGCTGGGCGGGATCGTCGAAGTCATCGCGCTGGGCGTCCCGGTGGGGCTCGGGTCGCACGTGTCGTGGGACACCAAGCTGGATGGTCGCCTGGCGCAGGCGCTGATGTCGATCCCCGCCGTGAAGGGGGTCGAGCTGGGCCTCGGATTCGAGGCGGCCCGCCGCAAGGGCTCGGAAGTGCACGACGAAATCATGCCCGGCTTCGCGCGCGCGACCAACCGCGCGGGCGGTACCGAAGGCGGGATGACGACGGGCGAGCCGCTCGTCGTCCGCGTCGCGATGAAGCCGATCTCCACGTTGATGTCACCGCTCAAGACGGTGGACCTCAAGACGGGCGGTCCCGCGCAAGCGCAGTCGGAGCGCTCGGATGTGACGGCCGTCCCCGCGATGGGCGTCATTGCGGAGGCGATGATGGCGATCGTCCTGACGGAAGCGCTGCTCGAGAAATTCGGTGGAGACGCGTTGAGCGAGCTGAAACGCAACGTGGACAGCTATCTCGCGCAGGTGCGCGCGCGCACCCCCAGGGGAGCGGCGTCGTGAAGAAACACCTCGTGCTCATTGGACTGCCGGGCGCCGGCAAGACCACGGTGGGCCGCCTCGTCGCGGAGCGGCTGCAAGCGGGATTTGTGGACATCGACACGATCTTGATTCGCAAAGAGGGCAAACCGATCGCCATGATCTTCGCCGAAAAGGGCGAGCCGGTGTTTCGGGAGATGGAGCGCAAGGAAGTCGAGGCCGCGCTCGCCAATCAGCCGGCGGTGATCGCGCCGGGCGGCGGGTGGGCGGCGCAACCAGGTGCGCTCGACGCCGCAAGACCACACGGGTATTTCGTGTATTTGAAGGCGCGCGCCGAAGTGGCGGCCGGTCGCGCGGAGGAATCGGGAACCCGTCCCGTTTTGATGGGTGATGACCCGGTGACCCGTATGCGCGACCTCTTCACGACGCGCGATCCGTTCTACGCCAAAGCGGACGCCACGGTACTGACCGAGGCAAAACCTGCGGAAAAAGTCGCCGATGAGGTCGTCCGGCTTGCGCAGACGAGGGCTGGATGGTAAAGATGCAAGCCTTAACGGTTGACCCGAGGTTGATAGGTGACTGATAAAGAAGACGCCGTGAAAAAGAAACGCGCTCCCAGGAAGAAGCCAGCGGAGCCTGAGATCGAGATTACCGACGCCGCTCCTGCAAAGGGCGGCGCACTCGTCATTGTCGAGTCCCCGACAAAGGCGAAGACGATCGGCAAGTACCTCGGCCGCGGCTACACGGTCAAGGCGACCATCGGACATCTGCGCGACTTGCCCAAGCGCGAGCTGGGCGTCGACGTCGAGAATAACTTCACGCCGACGTACGTCACTATTAAGGAAAAGGCGAAGACCTTAGCGGAGATCAAGAAGGCGGCCAAGGCCGCGGACCGGGTGCTCCTGGCGACCGATCCCGACCGCGAAGGGGAAGCGATCGCGTGGCACGTGGCGTCGCAGCTGAACGGGGGGGGCGCCGTCAATGGCAAGATCCGCCGCGTCCTGTTTCACGAGATCACGAAGGACGCGGTCGCCGAAGCGCTGGCCAACCCCCTCGACATCGATCAGCGCAAGGTGGACGCGCAGCAGGCCCGGCGAGTCCTCGACCGTCTGGTCGGCTACAAAGCCTCGCCGGTGCTCTGGAAGAGCATCAAAACCGGCCTTTCGGCGGGTCGCGTGCAGACGGTCGCGCTGCGGCTGATCATCGAGCGCGAGGAAGAAATCCGGAAGTTCGTCCCGCAGGAATACTGGACGGTGGCCGCCGACTTGGAGAAGGACGGCCAGCCGTTCCAGGCCCGGCTCCAGAAGCTGGCCGGCCACAAGCCGGAGATCAAAACCGAACAGGCAGCGCGCGACATCGTCGCCGAAGTCGAAACGCTGCCGTTCGTGGTCACCTCGGTCTCAATCGGCGAGCGCCGCCGCAAGGCACCGGCACCGTTTACGACGAGCACGATGCAGCAGGAGGCCGCGAAACAACTGGGCTTTTCGGCCGGTCGTACTATGCGCGCCGCCCAGAAACTGTACGAAGGTGTGGAGCTGGGCGAGCAGGGGTCGGTCGGTCTCATCACCTACATGCGCACCGACTCCGTGCGCGTGTCGGATGCGGCCATCAAGCAGGCCCGCGAGTACATCAACGCCCAGTTCGACAAGCGCTATCTGCCGGATGAGCCGAACGTTCACAAAGGCGGGCGGGGCTCGAAGGTCCAGGACGCGCACGAGGCGATTCGGCCCACCGAGGTCGGTCTCAAGCCCGACGATCTCAAGAAATACCTGGAACGTGACCTCTTTAAGCTGTACCAGCTCATTTGGCGGCGCTTCCTCGCGTCCCAGATGACGCCGGCGGTCTACGAAGCGACCAAGGTCGATTTCGAGTTGGCCGGCGGGCGGTTCCTCTTCCGCGCCACGGGGTCGCGCGTCGTGTTCGACGGCTATCACGCCCTGTACAACGAAGCCCACGAGCCCGAAGACGCGAAAACGCTGGACAGCCTCCAGCCCATTCCGAAGCTCGCCGAGGGCGATCGCGCGACGCTCAAGCAGGTGGTGCCGAGTCAGCACTTTACCGAACCACCGCCGCGCTACAGCGAAGCGAGTCTGGTGAAGGAATTGGAGCGGCTGGGAATCGGCCGGCCGTCCACCTATGCGGCGATCATTTCCACGCTGCGAACGCGGTGGTATGCGACCGCGAAGGACCGTCGCTTTCAACCGACGCCGCAAGGGGAGACGGTGTGGAAGGTGCTGAAGCGGTCGTTCCCCGAGGTCTTTGAGGTCGGCTTCACCGCGCAGATGGAAACCGAGCTGGACAAAGTCGAAGAGGGCGACCTCGACTGGCAGGCGGTGCTGGGGGACTTCTGGGGACCGTTCAACCGTGCGCTGGAAGCCGTGGACATCAACAAGATCATCCACGAGGTGCACGACCTGTCCGGACTCGCAACCGAGAAGTGCCCCAAGTGCGGTGCTCCACTCGAGGTGAAGAGCGGCCGCTTCGGGCCGTACATCGCGTGTTCGCGCTACGCGTCGAAGGAGTGCGATTACTCGCGCTCGATCAAGAAGGACAAGGTCCCCGATCGGCCCTCCGACGAGATCTGCAAAGAGTGCGGGGCGCCGATGGTGATCAAGACGGGACGGTTCGGCGAATTCCTGGCGTGCACGCGCTATCCCAAGTGCAAGTACACCCAGCCGGTGCCGCTCGGCATCAAGTGCCCCAAGTGCGGCGTGGGCGATCTCGCCGAGCGCCGCACCAAGCGCGGCCGGACGTTCTACGGTTGCCTGCGGTACCCGGACTGCGAGTATTCGACCTGGAATAAGCCGGTCGCCGTTCCCTGTCCGAGCTGCGGGTTCGTGGGGATGGAAGAGATCAAGTCCAAGACGACGGGAGAGACGACACGCAAGTGCCTGAAGTGCGGACACACGATGATCGTGGAGGACGCCGCGCCCGAGCCGGAGGAAGTGGCGTCGTAATCCCGGTAATCGGTGGCGGACTCGCAGGGTGCGAGGCTGCCTGGGCGCTGGCCGAGCGTGGCGTCCGCGTGACGCTGCACGAGATGCGCCCCGTCCGGATGACCCCGGCCCATCAGACCAACCGCCTGGCCGAGCTCGTCTGCAGCAACACGTTCAAATCGGTCGAACCCACGCACGCACACGGTTTGCTCAAAGCTGAGATGCGCCAGCTCGGCAGCATCGTGCTGCAGGCCGCGGACGAAGCACGGATTCCCGGTGGCAGCGCGCTCGCGGTCGATCGTGTGGCGTTCGCAGCCGGCGTCGAGACGCGAGTGCTGGCGCATCCGAACATCACGCTGGTGCGAGGTGAAGTCAGCGATCTGCCGTCGCCCGGGATCGTCGCGACAGGTCCGCTGACGTCGGACGCGCTTGCCGGCGCGATCGCGAGCCGCCTCGGCGTGCAGTCGCTGGCGTTCTACGACGCCATCGCGCCGATCGTCTCCGCCGATTCGCTCGACTACCGGGGGGGCCGTCTGTTCAAGGCTTCGCGCTACGGCAAGGGCGGGGGAGACGACTACTGGAACGCGCCGTTCACGCAGACAGAATACGAAGCGTTCGTCGCCGCGCTGATCGCGGGCGAGCAGTACGTGCCGGGTCATGAGTTCGACAAGGTCCCCTATTTCGAGGGCTGCCTGCCCGTCGAGGAGATGGCACAACGGGGCGTCGAGACTCTGCGGTTTGGTCCGATGAAACCTATCGGCTTGCCTGGCGACGCATATGCCGTGGTTCAGCTGAGGCAGGAAGACCGCGCGGCGCAGATGTGGAATCTCGTGGGCTTCCAGACACGGCTGAAGACCGGAGCGCAGCAGCGTATCTTCCGCACGATCCCCGGGCTCGAACAGGCGGAGTTCCTGCGCTTCGGCAGCATCCACCGCAACAGTTACCTGAATGCGCCGGCGGCGCTGACGCCGCACCTTTCAGCGCAAGACGATGCGCTGCTGCTCTTCGCGGGACAGCTCACGGGTGTCGAGGGATATACCGAATCGGCAGCCACGGGCATGCTGGCGGGCATCAATCTCGCCCGGCTGCTCGGCGGCGACGACCCCGTCCTGCCACCACCCACGACAATGCTCGGCGCGTTGTACCGATACCTGCGGGAGACTGATCCGGCGCGCTTTCAGCCGATGAACGCCAACTTCGGGCTCATGCAGCCGCTCGATCCCCCGGTGCGGGACAAGTTCAAGAAGAAGGAGGCGCTGGCGGAGAGGGCCATGAAAGAGATGGCCGGGTTTGCGCAGCAGCTGGGAGTTGTGATCGCCGCATGAAGGAAATCGCGGAGTTCGTCACCTTCCTCTCGAAGGAGCGCAACGACTCGCCCCATACCGTCAAGGCGTACGAGCGCGACCTCGACGCGTTCGCGGCGTTTTGCCAGGACTACTACGGGGGGGGGGCCTGGAGCTGGGCGGGCGTGGACCGGCTGGCGGTGCGGGGGTTTCTGGCGGCGGAGCAGCGGCGCGGCCTGGCCAAGCGCTCGGTGGCCCGCGCGCTGTCGGCGCTGCGCACGTTCTACCGCTTCTTGAACGCGACGCGCGGCGTCGAGGTGAACCCCGCGCGGGCAGCGCGAACTCCCAAACTCGACCGCACGTTGCCGACCTACCTGAGCCGCGCCGAAGTGGAAATGCTGTTTGCCACCGCCGAGTCGCGCGCGGCGGCGGGTGGATTCCGCGAAACGCGCGATCTCGCGATGCTCGAGCTGTTTTACTCGACCGGGATGCGGCTTTCCGAGCTCGCGGGACTGAATGATCCCGATGTCGATCTCCTTTCCGACCAGGTTAAACTGCGGGGCAAGGGCAAGAAGGAGCGCATCGTGCCGGTTGGCTCCCACGCCACGACGGCGCTGCGGAAGTATCTGCAGCAGCGCGAACGGCGATTTGCCGGCGCGCGGGCCGTGTTCGTGAATCAGCACGGCCGCAGGCTTACCCCCCGCGGCGTCCAGCTCGCGATGAAGCGGCTCTTTGACGGCCTCGCCCGCGGAACCGAGCTCCACGTGCACGCGTTACGGCATTCATTCGCGACGCATCTGCTGGACGCCGGCGCTGATCTCAGAGCGGTGCAGGAGCTCCTCGGGCATGCGTCGCTGGGGACCACGCAGGTGTATACTCATACGTCGGTCGAACGGTTGAAAACGGTCTATCACCAGGCGCATCCAAGGGCATAGAACGCATGCTGCCAGTCATACATAGCACGACAATTCTCTGCGTCCGCCGCGATGGCAAAGTCGCCATTGGCGGCGATGGACAGGTCACGGTCGGTGAGACGGTGATGAAAGCCAACGCCAACAAAGTGCGCACGCTGCGCGGCGGGAAGATCCTGGCCGGCTTCGCCGGTGCGGCGGCCGACGCCTTTACGCTCTTCGAGAAGTTCGAGGAGAAGCTGGAGCGCTACCCGACGAACCTGCCGCGCGCCGCCGTCGAGCTGGCCAAGGACTGGCGGTCCGACCGCGTGCTGCGCCGCCTCGAGGCGCTGCTCGTCGTCGCGGACCAGGAGCACGGCTTCGTCGTCAGCGGGTCGGGCGAGCTGATCGAGCCGGACGACGGCGTCCTGGCGATCGGGTCGGGCGGCTCGTTCGCGCTGGCCGCGGCGCGCGCGCTGCTCAGCTCCACCAAGCTGAGTCCGGTGGAGATCGTCCAGCGCTCGCTCGAGATCGCCGCGGAGATCTGCGTCTACACCAACACAAACATTACCGTACTCGAGTTATAGAGATGCCAAAGGCACCGGTTTCACCTCCACAACCCCCAGCACCTGCCCCATCCTCCACCACCACGACCCCGGCGGAAGACACGCTCCCCTGGTTGGAGGAGATGCCGCCGCGCAAGATCGTTGCCGAGCTCGATCGGTATATCGTCGGCCAGGACGCGGCGAAGAAGGCGGTCGCCATCGCGGTGCGCAACCGCTGGCGGCGCGCGCAGGCGCCCGAAGAGATCCGGGACGAGATCATGCCGAACAACATCATCATGATCGGTCCGACGGGCGTGGGAAAAACCGAGATCGCGCGCCGGCTGGCGCGGCTCGCGGGAGCGCCGTTCCTCAAGGTCGAGGCGTCGAAGTTCACCGAGGTGGGGTACGTCGGCCGCGACGTCGAGTC
>DATGVC010000046.1:0-11272 GCA_035300745.1 Gemmatimonadales bacterium
CGCAGCACCGGCCCCGCGGTGTCCCCGCAGTTCTCCCGCACCATCACACTCCCCGGACTCGACTCGCTGCTCGGCGCAGGCCCTGCTCGCGTCAAAATCTGGCTCAACCCGGGCACGTTAGTCGCCCGCCGGGTCGTCGTGCAGCAGGGAGACCAGCTGACTCGAGACGAGCGCGTGGACGGTCGAGTCACAGCGATCACCGCCTCGGCGGCCGAAGCCACGCTCACCCTCGCGATCGATGATCTGAAGATCGTCGTCACCGGGAGCACGAGGTTCCGGGGTGAGCGCGAGGAGGGCGACGACGCCGATCCCGGCGCGCCGGCATCGCTCGTGGAATTCACGCTGCGCGTGCAAAGCGCGCTCGCGGCCGGGAGGCATCCGGCGATCGAGGCGCGGCGTCCCGCGCCGGCAACGCCGCAGGCGCCGACGGTTGCAGGCTTCACGGCCGCCGTGGTCCGGCTCGACGATGCGGCCGACCGCCCCAGCATCGAGCTGAACGTCACGAGCGCGAACCTCCTCACCAATGCGAGTCCACCGCCGAACGCCTGGCTCCAAGTGCTCGGCCGCAAGATCGAGCTGCGGATTAGCGACGGCATGACGCGCATTCGGCAGCAAACGCCCGAAACGGTCGGCGAGATCCGCTTCCGGGGCGTGGTGTCATCGGTGGACGTGAGTGCCAAAACGGCGAGGCTCGCCGACGGCACCATTCTGCGCTTCGTGGCAGGGAGCGAGATCGAGGCGGGTGACGAGAAGGACGACTCCACGCTGGCGACCCTCGCCGACGTGAAGAGTGCGCTCGCGGCCGGCGACACGGTCGTGGCCCGGGGCGAAGGGTTGCTCGAGACGGCCACGCCGCGCACCATCGACGTCATCGAGGTGCGGTTCCGCATCAAGGAGACGGCGCCGGAGCCGGAGCATGAAGGCATGGCGTTCGCCGATTCGCTGACCGCCGCCGATTCCGTCGCGGCGACCTTCACGCTGGGCAGCGGCGCACTCGTGAAGGTGACCGCTCACACAATGATCGCGAGTTTCGGCGACTTCCACACGCTGGGAGAGGTTGCCCGCGCGGTCGCCAGCCACCAGCGCGTGAAGGCGGAAGGCTTCGCCACCGTGGAGTCAATCGGTCCGCCGCGGGTGCTAAGCGCGATCGGCGTGGAATTCGAGCGTTACTAGGGCGGTTTTGCGCCGCTGGTTAGCCTTCCGGGCGGTCGTACCCCCCATCTGGCCGTAGCAGCCACGCTGCAGGAGTGGTCAACTCCGTTGTCAGGAGATTGTCCAACGTCCGCCGGGCCGCCGGGTCGAACACGGGGGACACGACCTCCACCCGTCGCCGCAGATTGCGAGGCCGCCAATCGGCTGATCCGATGTAGTACTCCTCCGCGTCGTCGCCGCCGTTCGCAAAATGATAGATCCGCGCGTGCTCGAGAAAGCGACCGAGAATGCTCACGACGCGAATCCGCTCCGACAGTCCCGGCACACCCGGGCGCAGCGTGCAGATCCCGCGCACCACGAGGTCCACGTCAACTCCTGCCTGCGATGCCTTGTACAGCGCTTGCGCCACGGTCGAATCGGCGAGCCCGTTGAGTTTGGCGCGGATCCTCGCTCGTCGTCCGGCGCGCGCGTGCGCGGTTTCCCGCTCGATCAGGGCGAGCAGGCGATCGAGCAGATCGGCCGGGGCGACGAGCAGATTGCGCAGTCCTCCGCGCGGGGGCCGGCTCGAGCCGGTGAGCTCATTGAAGAGGGCGTGCACGTCCCCGGTGATCCGCGGATCCGCCGTGAACAGGCCGACGTCGGCATATACGAGAGCGGTATCGGGATTGTAGTTGCCGCTGCCGATGTGCGCGTACCGGCGCGCCCTTCCGCCCGTTTCGTGGCGCACCACGAGTGCGAGCTTGGCGTGTGTCTTCAGACGCACCAGGCCGGTCACCACATGGATTCCATCCCGCTCCAGGCTCCGGGCCCACGCGATGTTTTGTGCTTCGTCGAAACGGGCTTTCAGCTCCACGATCACCGACACGTCCTTGCCGGCCGCCGCGGCCCGGCTCAGCGCGTTCCCGATCGCCGACCGCGCGCCGGGACGGTACAGCGTCAGTTTGATGGCCTGTACCTCCGGATCGTCAGCGGCTTCGACGATAAACCGCTCGAAGCTCGCGCCGAAGGAGTCGTAGGGGTGATGCACCAGGACATCGTGGTCGTCGAGCTGATCGGCCACCGACCGGCCCGGCCGAAACGGCTCGCGCACGTCATGCGGCGGATAGTCTTCAAGGGGAGTCGACAGGTCCCGCAGAGCGCCGAGGTGCACTGGTCCGCCGACGAGATACACGTCGGCAGCACCGATACCAGCGTCGCGATCGCTCTCTTCGAAATGGAGCTCGCGCTGCAGCAGGTCTTGTAATGGCGCCGGCGTACCCGGCTCGATCTCGAGCCGGAGGACGGGATGGAGCGTGCGGTGCGCCAGCTCCTCTTCAATCGCCTGGAGGAAGTTGCCCGCGGAGGTTTCGTCGAGCTGCAGGTCACCGCTGCGGGTGACGCGGAAGGCGTGTGCACCGGTGACGACGCGGCCGGGATACAGGAGCTCCAGATTCGCGCGGACGAGGTCCTCGGTCGGCACCAAGCGACGGCCCCCAGAGAGCGCGGTGAATGGCTCCAGCGTTTCCGGAATCTCGACGAGCGCATAGTGCGGTGGCGCGCCGGCCCGGTCGCGCAACACGACGAGCAGTGCGACGCGCCGATCGGTCACCACGGGAAACGGATGACCGGGGGCGCGCGTCAGTGCCTTGGGACTGAGAAACGGCAGCACGCGGTCAGTGAACTGCACGCGGAGCTCGGCCTGCTCCTGCTCGGTCAGCTCCGGCCAGTACACGACGCCCACGCCAATTCCGCCCGAGCGGTTCCGAAGCAGCGCGTCGAACAACCGGTATTGCCGGGCAATCAAAGGACGCAGCCGGATGGCGATCGCGTCGAGGATTTCCTGGGGGCGGAGCTGGTCCGCGGATGGTCCGCCGCGCTTCAGCGCGGCGAGCTGCTTCAGCGCACCGATCTTCGTTGCGATGAAGTCGTCCAGATTGGTGGAGAAGATGCCGAGGAAGCGGATGCGCGCGGCGGGCGGGGTGCGCGGATCTTCCGCCAGGGCGAGCACGCGGGCGTTGAACTCGACCCACGAGAGCTCGGGATTGAGGAACTGCTCCGGTGCGGCGCGCGCCGGATCCAGCTGGTCCGGCGACAAGACGGGCGTGCGCATCTCGCTCAGGGTGACGCGGCTCGCGTGCGCGATCTCCTGGGGCGCCGCGTCCTCTTCGGCCGCGGCGCCGAACGCCGCACCGGACCATTCCGGAATGAGCGGCGAGCGCGCCGCGACGGTGAGAGCGGCCAGCGTCGCGGCATCCCGCAGCACCGGCGACCCGACGCGCTCGAGCAGCTCGGTCGGGGCGAACCACTGCAGCGACGAATTGCTGCGAACTCGACGCGCCGTCCACACCTCGAGCGCGGCGCGGTCACCTGCCGGCGGCACGACGCCCAGCAATCTCAGCAGACCCTCTCCGCTCCCGACGATCCGGCGCAGCGCGGCCCGGCAATCCGCTTCGCCACTCCCGCGGTCGACCGGCACGCGGAGCTCGGCACCGAGGCGGCAGAGTCCCAGACGACCATGCTCGACCGCGATCAGGGCCAGCTCGCGCTCGCCGCGAAGCTCACGCGCGAGTATCTGCGCCTCCGCGGCAGACAGCGCCGCCTGCGCCCGCTGCAATGGCTCGTCGCCCACCGGCTGCAGCCGGATTGCGGCTTCGCAGCGCCGCGCGATCGCACGGGCCGCCATTCTCCCCCACGCCCGCGGCCGCACAGACAGCTCGTGCAGCGCGGTGCGCAGCTCGCCGCGGCGGACGGTGATGGCATCGCCCACGAGGTCACACAGCGGCAGCCGCGCCAGCGGCACGGCGATCGTCCGCCACCGCCGCGCCACGTCCCGCTCGATCCAGGGCGCGAGCCTCGCGGGATCGCCGAGGGCCCGAAGCCGGGCCGCGACCGCCTCGGCGTCTGTTTCAGGCGTATCGAGTCGAGTGCCGTCAGGGAGCCAGACGGTGAGGCGCTGCTTGCCGTCCGCCGTGAAGCGCATCCGGTATCGGCCACCGCGCTGACGGAGCGCGCCATCCGGAGTGTCGTAATAGACGTCGCGGAAGTAGGTCGTCCGCGGTGCGGAAACGTGGAAACCAGCAGCGGGAGGGTGGTCGATGAGCTGTCCGAGCGCCGCTGCGTCAGGGACATGCCACTGCAGAGTCATTCCTATCGCAGATCCGGTTCGAACCGCACGGCGGTGATCTGAGCGGCAGCGTCGCGGCGCAGCTCGGCGAGGAGGGCTTCGACGCTGGTCTGCGCACGCAGCCGCACGAAGAAGGTGAGCGCTGTGTGACCCGGTGCGGTTGACTCGGACCCGATCAGCTTCCAGCGTCGCGTGTGCTGTTCCAGCACGCCTGCAATCGTCGTGTGGGCGGCTGTCGGGATCGGCGTCTCCGCGACCAGCCGCCCCTGCACGCGCTCAGGGGTCGGGGCAGTCCCGATATCGAACCGCCAGAGCACGAGAACCACTGCTACATAAATGAGAGAGACCACAAATCCGACGGCAAAGGACTGCACGCCCGCGGCCAGGCCCACCGCGATCGCCAGAAAGATGTACACGGCGTCCTTCGTGTCGTGCAGCGTGTTGCGGAAGCGCACCGCGGCGACGATCCCGGCGAGACTGAACGCCAGCGGCACGCTGTCGCGGACGATGAGCACGACGCCGGAGATCACCACCGGAAGCACGATCACCGTCTGCACGAGTGACGGGTCGTAGCGGAGTTTGGGTTTGGTCCGCATGTACATCCAGGCCACCGGAGACATCAGTGCCAGCGCGCTCAGCATCGCGACCGCTGCGGCTCCCGGTGTCTTCTCGGCGAACAGTGCGCCCCAATGCGGCAGTGAGCGCGCTGCGAGCCAGGCCACGGCGGCGAGCGCTGCATAATAGACCGCCAGCCGGAGCACCAATCCGAACGCCCCCCCCCGTCGCTGGTTCACTGTGGCAGCTTCCGGCAGGCGTGCACGAACTCGCGATTCGCGGCCCCGCGATTGTCGATCACCTGATAGAACTCGCCGAAGTAGTCGAGCACATTGCGCACGTCGCGCTCGGGGAGATCCGGCACAGCGCGCACGGCGGCGTAGATGGAGTCTTTCGCGACGCGAAAGCGAGCGAGGACGCCGGCCAGGACACTGTCCGGCTGGCAAAATCCGCGATACACACGCTGGCGCACCGATTGGATCTTGATTTGCTCCGGTGGCGAAGCATACGGTGCGTTCACCGCTCCGGAGAAATCGAAGTCGTACGGTACGGCGAGCAACGGGCGGGGCTGCGCGACGATCTGGAAGATCGCGATGTTGTGACGGTGCCAGACCGACCAGTCAAGATTGCCGATCAGGTATTGAAAGACAGAGACCAGCGTCATGTACGATGGGTCCGTCATAGGATCGTACACGTTGTTGGCGCTGACCAGGTCGGCGCCGATGCGCTGCGCCACGGCGGTGTCAGACTCGATCAGAAATCCATAGCGCATCACGGTGTCGTGACGTGCGGAGTCTACATACGTCATATGCGCGAGCCGCACACGGAAGCTGGTGTCGGTCACCGCGTTCAAGACGCGATACAGTGCGTACTCGCGCAGCAGATTGCGCTCGTAGGAGCGATCCCCCTGGCAGTGGGTCGCCAGTTTCAGCTTGTCCTCGCCGGCAAAAGGCGTGTGGCGGGCCTTGTGAGCGGGGAGGTTGAGACGGATCGGAGGAAACCCGCACATCTTCAGCCGGAAAATCCCGCGCGTCCGGAGCTGTACGGGGATGCTGCCGGTGTCGGTCGCGCTCGTGTAGCGCAGCGTTGCGGGATGCTCCTTGCGCTGCGCGCCGCGATCGTGAAACAGCGCGTGGAGATCTGTCTCCAATTGCAGTGTGAGCGGCGCATGATCAAGGAACAGCTGTGAGGGCGCGCGCGGCGCGCGCGGAGCGCGCTGGGCGCTCGCAACCAGAGGCGCGCATAAGTAAGGAAGGATCAGGTAGAGACGCGGTTTCGTCCTGCCTCCTTGGCCCGATAGAGGGCCTTGTCCGCCGCCTGCACGACCTGATCGGGGGACGCGTTCCGGTGGTTCCGTTCCGCCACCCCGATGCTCACCGTGATCGTGATCGCCTGGCGACTCTTCTTTCCCTTGTCGATCTTCGGCTTGACGCGCGGACGGAACCGCCGCCGCATGGTAAATCGGCTGGTCTCGACGATTTCGCGCAACTCCTCCAGATGGGGGAGGCACTCCTCCTGGCCTTTCCCGGGGTAGACGAGGGCAAACTCCTCGCCGCCGTAGCGATATGCGGTCCCGCCGCCCGGCGCCTGCGCCAGCCGCGCGGCGACCAGCCGGAGGACGTGATCGCCGGCGTCATGCCCGTACGTGTCGTTGAAGCGCTTGAAATGATCGACATCCACCATCGCGACGGTGAACTGGCCGGACAGGCGGGGCAGGGCTTCATTCAGCGCGCGCCGGCCCGGCAGCTCAGTCAGTCCATCGCGGTAGGCCATCATGTACGACGCTTCGATCACCGCGATGACGAGAATCAGGCCCGCCGTCGCCAGCAAGATCTCCTGGCCCGGTCCCGCCGCCCGCCACGACAGCGCCGCGAACACGGCCATGAGCCCGTAGAAGTAGCCGCGTACCGGGGACTGTGGCTCGCGCAGCCACGCCAGCGCGAGCAGCGCGCCGATCGCGACGAACGCGAGGATCGACGGCTGGTGCACTGGCGTCCACGCGGTGAATCGCGCGGGAAGGAGACGGGTCGTGAGGAACTTGAGCACCTTGTCCGGGAAGGACTGTGCCAGAAACACGACGGCGAGGACCTGCACGCCGAGTAACACCCAGCGCAGCAATCCCGCGGGTGTGAGGGTGCCGCGCTCGGGCAGCAAGGCAACGAGCGCGAGGTTGATCGGGAGCAGGAACGTCATCGCATGGAAGAACAAGCGATCCCGTGGGGCCTCGACGCCTTTCAGCAGCAGGTACTGGGTGAGCGCGAGCAAGGCGATGGCGAAGACCAGTCGCGACCGGTTGAAGCGCCAGCCGAGCAGCAGGGCGGCCGCGGCGACGGTGAAGGGGAAGACAGTGGCGAGGCCGGATGCGGTGCCGCGCAGCGCCGGCATGGTCACCAGCAGCGCGGCCGCGACGAGAATCAGGACTTCGGGCACCAGCTTGGAGAAGATGCGTTTCATCGGGCCAGTAACGGTACGTGTCGGAACCGGAAGGTCAACTGCGCGGCGGGTTGACCGAGTCCGCGCGCACTGGCGATATTCACGCGCCACCCCCGCCCGGGGGCGGGGCGGTATCGTCTAGGGGACTAGGACGGAGCCCTCTCAAGGCTCAAACACGGGTTCGAATCCCGTTACCGCTACTTGCACGCCCCCATCGTCTAACGGCTAGGACACCACTCTTTCAAGGTGGGAACAGGGGTTCGATTCCCCTTGGGGGCATGCAGAACTACTCGTCCGACTGATACTCCCGCTGCACGACGCAGTTACCGCCGGAATTCTTCGCTGCATACAGCGCATGATCCGCCACCAGCATCAGCTGGGCAGCTGAGGCCTCCATCGCATCGCGGGGCAGCTCGACCAGTCCGCCGCTGACGGTGACCATCGTGGACGCGTTCTCGACGAGGTTGCGGCGAATGCGCGTAGCCACGATCAGCCCGGCGACGGCATCGGTGTCGGGCAGGATGATGGCGAACTCATCGCCACCCAGCCGCGCCGCGATGTCGGTGCCGCGCAGGCTCTTCTGAATCGCTACGGCGACCCGGCCCAACGCCTGGTCGCCGGCATGATGACCCCAGCGATCATTCATCAGCTTCAGGCGATCGACGTCGACGAGCAGGAGTGAAAGCGGCACGCCGTAACGGCGGCAGCGCGCGATCTCCCGCGTCATCGTCGCGTCGAAGTGATAGCGGTTGAACAGGCCGGTGAGCGGATCGGTGACCGAACGGTGCTCCAACACCTCGAGCGCCTCGTGCTCCACGATGGTCGGGGAGACAAGATCGCCGCTGATGTTGAGCATGTAGTCCACGGCGGCCACGACGGCGCCGACGTTGCGGCCCAGGCGCGTCCCCAGCTCGCGGCGGTGCGCTTCGATCGCGGCGGCACGCTCGGCGGCTTCGGCGTCGCTGAGCCCGGCGTGCGGGAAGACGCGCTGCAGCGGCAGCGTGGCGGCTACGTCGACCTCAAAGTCGCGGCGGTCGACCCCGGAGCGGCGGTCGAGCCCGCTGCGGCGCTCGTCCACGGGGGGG
The DNA here is from genome assembly GCA_035300745.1 of Gemmatimonadales bacterium. Lineage (GTDB taxonomy): Bacteria > Gemmatimonadota > Gemmatimonadetes > Gemmatimonadales > GWC2-71-9 > 20CM-2-65-7. The sequence goes on from DATGVC010000046.1 coordinate 8,329, forward strand.
GGGTTACCAGCCGATTGCATAGTTCGAGAGCTTGTGTCGCTGGAAACTCATGCCGTCTCCAGCAAGTCGTCAAGTTTGTCGATTTCGGCACGCGCCGAGAGCCGCTGGAACGAGGAGCGGGCGCGCTGGGCGGCCGCTTTCCCCGCGGCGGCGTCGCCGGCCTCGAGCAGCAGATGCGCGAGGTCGCGCTCCGCCATCGCGAGCAGCAACGGACGGCCGTGCTCGGTCGCGCGCGCGATGACGTCGCGCAGCAGCGTCTCGGCGTCGCCGCGGCCGCCATTCAGAGCCAGCGCACCGGCCTTGATGCGCAGGTCTTCGGCTTCGCGCACGGGATCCTTGAGCTCGCGGTGGGTCGCGATCGCCTGTTCGATCGCGGACAGCGCGCGGTCTCGTTCACCGCGGGCGACGTGAATCTCGGCGAGGCCCGCGACGGCCTGCGCCGTCAGTTGCTGGTCGCCTAATGCCCGCGCTTCGTCGATCGCCAGCTGCGCGATTTCCATGGCGCGGTCCAGCCGTCCCTGCGCCCGGCACGTGATGCCGAGGTTGTGGCGTGCCTCGGCGACGCCGCGTCCGAAGTGGGCCTGCTCATACGAGGCGATCGCGCGCGTGTACGCGATCACGGCGCGGCGATAGTCGCCCTGCATGTTGGCGATGATGCCGAGGTTGTTGGCGCAGCGGCCGACCGTGGCCATGTCGTTGCCATCGGTCGCCTCTTCCTGGGCGCGCGTGAAGAAGTAGGTCGCTTCGTCGATGCCGCCCCGCTCCAGCGCGATCGCGCCGCACACGTTCAGCGCCCGCACTTCCATCATCCGGTCCTTCAGCGAGCGGGCGCGCAGCTGCGCGACCATGGCCCACTGCTGGCCCACCTCGAGACGGCCGAGGCGACTGTGCGCAATGCCGAGCAGCAGCGTGAGCAGCGATGATTCTTCCAGCTCGTCCTTGGAGCGCTGCTCGAGGTACGTGAGTAGCTCGGCGTAGCGGCCGGCGTCGGCGAACTGCTGCGCGACATGGATCGGGGCGAGCGACCCGCGGAGCTCGGCGGCGAACGCCTCGTCCCAGCCCTGGTCGGCCAGCTTGCGGATTTCACTCTCCGCGCCCATGCGGGCGAAGACGCCCTTGGCGGCCCGCGCCGCGGCCTGCGCTTCGGCGGTGCGGCCGGTGCGCCGCAGCACCACGGCGAGATCGCGAGTGGCTTCGCCCTGGAGGAGCAGCCGCTGGTGCAGCTCGGCGCGACCGATCACCTCGCGCAACGACTTTTCGGCGCGGGGCAACTGGTTCTCTACCGCCAGCACCAGCGCCACGATACGCAGGTCCTCAGCCTCGGCCACCGGGTCGGGCATCTGGCTGCGGATGACCCGGATGCGGTCGAGCTCGCGGCGCGCGAGCTCCGGCTCGCTGCGCACCGCGCGGATTTCAGCGCGGCCGCGCAGCGTCAAGGCATAGAGTGTCTCGTCGTGGCTCGCTTCCGCGGCCGCGACGGCCTGATCGGCAGTCGTCAGCGCCTTGTCGAGAGCGCCCTGCTCACGATATGCGTTGGCCAGGTTGTGCATGCAATCGGCGACGCCCGCCTGCATGCCGGCGCGATGGTGGGCTGCGGCGGCAATCTCCCACGAGGAAATGGCTTCGGCGTGCCGCCCGCGCAGATGGCTGATGATGCCCAGGTTGTTCGAGGCGCGGCCGGTCGTGGCGTGATCGCCGTCGCGGCTCGCGGCCATCAGGGCCTGCGTGCAGAAATCGGCGGCTTCGGTGAGGTTGCCGCTGAGGAGGGCGATCGCGCCCCGCGCGTTGAGCGCATGACGCTCGACGCCATGCTCGTGGCGCTGACGCGCAGCGGCGAGGGCCTGGTCGATCCACTGGAGACTCTGCTCGTGCCGGCCGAGCCGTGCCTGCGCGATGCCGTAGAGCAAGGCGAGGGTCGGATCGGCGAGCTCGCTCTGATCGCGCGCGCCCAGGAACTCGACTACCGCGGCATGATGGCCGGCGGCCGCGAGTGCGCGGGCTTTTGCGACGACGGGCGACGCCTCAGCGAGGCGTTGGTCTCGAGTCTGATCTTTGGACATTGGGGTGCGGTCTCGCGCCTACAGGCCCACTGCCCACTCCAACAACGCTGCCGCGATCTCGTACTCGGAAAAATGAGGCAGCGCGTACGAGAACGACTTCTCGTCGAGGGACTGGTTCGCCGACAGGTGGGTCCACGGATCGTTCGGGGTCGCGCGATACCAGAGCCCCAGCAGCTGCGCTTCGATCCTCGCGTCGGTGCTGTCCACAACGCCGTCGCCGTTGAGGTCGCCACCGGCGCCGCCGTACCAGATCTTCATCTGCGCCGGCGCGCCGAACTGCAAACCATGCGGCTCGAGGGACACGCCGAGCTTGGTCGTGTCGACGATGACGGTGACGAGGACCGAGTCGCCCACGGCGAGCTCACCGACGCCCGGGACGAACTGAGGATCGGTGGTCGTGAGCACGAGGAACGGATGTATCAGGCTATCGATGCTGCTGCGGTAATTGATTTGGACCGAGCGCGACGCGCCGCGAACCGCCCAGAACGACACGACGTACTGATCGAGACTCAGGGGAGGTGTCAGGGCCATCGTTCCGGAGCGGCGCGCGCGCGCATCAATTCGGGCGGTGAACTGCGGAGTCGCTGCCCACCGCAACGCCTGTGGAGCCGCGGGTGCTTTCGCCGCTGTGGGTTGGTCCGCGCAGCGCGCTACCGCGAGCGCCAGGGCGAACACCAGAAAGAAGCGGCGAATGACCATCATTTGGATCTCCAAGGGCTGGGCGCTTGACGGCACTGGGGTGCAGCAGCAATTTTGGACAGAATTGGTCCCACTGCTGCCTTTCTACGACACCGAAAGTAGGTATATCTTGTCACCTGTCAAGCCCGAAGCTGGCCCGAAACGAGTCCCGTTAGCGAACCGGCTGGCTGTTCTCCTCGACGTGT
>DATGVC010000047.1:0-9191 GCA_035300745.1 Gemmatimonadales bacterium
GCGCCCGTAGCTCAGGTGGATAGAGCAGCAGCCTTCTAAGCTGTTGGTCGGAGGTTCGAATCCTCCCGGGCGCACTCCCATGAACCTCCTCCTCGCCGAAGACGACACCGTCGCGCGGATGACGTTGAGCGCCGTGCTCAAGGGCCTGGGCTACGAGGTGACCGAGGCGGAGCACGGCGGCGAGGCCTGGGCCAACCTGCAGCTCGGCTATTTCCCGATCGTCATCTCGGATTGGCAGATGCCCGAGGTCGATGGCCCCGAGCTCTGCCGGCGGATGCGCGCCCGCGCCACGGACCGCTACAGCTATTTCCTCTTAGTGACGGCCACGGGTGGAAAGAAGCGCTACCTCGAGGGGATGGAAGCGGGCGCCGACGATTTCATCACCAAGCCGATCGATATGGACGAGCTGCGCGCCCGGCTCAAGGCCGCGGCGCGGATCCTTGGCCTGCGCCAGCACGTGCAACAGCTCGAGGGATTATTGCAGATTTGCGCGTACTGTAAACGCATCCGTGACGCGAGCGAGCGCTGGGAGTCTATAGAACGGTATGTCGAAGCGCGGTCGGAGGCGCAGTTCAGTCATGGCTACTGTCCCGAATGCTATGAGAAACATGTGCGGCCGCAGGTTGAAGGGCGCGGCTGAGATCAAAAAGGGGGAACGGTGGGCGAGTTCAGCATTACCCATTGGCTCATTCTTGCGTTGGTTCTGCTGTTGCTCTTCGGCGCGAAACGAATTCCTGAGGTAGGATCCTCGATTGGAAAAGGAATCCGGGAGTTCAAGCGCAGCTTGAGTGACATCGACCGCGCGGGCGACGAAGCGCCACGCCCGCCGCCGCCGAGCGAGAGCAGCGCGCCCAAGCGTTTGGTCGAGTAGCACGTGCGCGTCGGTGTGGAGGCTGCCACCGTGCAGGTCCGCACCCTGCTCGTCATCGAAGACGACGTGCAGATCCGCCGCGCGGTGAAGAACGCGTTGACGGGCTCAGCCGATCGCATTGTGGAGGCCGCCAGTGGGCGTGAGGGGCTCGCCCTTGCGGCGTCGTGGCACCCGGACCTCGTCGTACTCGATCTTGGCCTGCCCGATATTCCGGGCATCGCCGTGTGCCGGGAGATCCGCACCTGGGGCAAGATGCCGCTCGTCGTGCTCACCGCGCGGCATGCGGAAGACGAGAAAGTGGCACTGCTCGACGCGGGTGCGGACGACTACGTCACCAAACCGTTCAGCACCAAGGAATTCGCGGCCCGCGTCCGCGCGCAGCTGCGCCGCGCGCGGTCCTCATCGATCCCGGCGGACGCGGTCGTCAGCGTCGGAGATCTCACGATCGAACTCGCGGCCCGCCGCGTGGCGCGTGCCGGTGAGTCCGTCCACTTGACGCCGATCGAGTTCGAGATCCTGCGGGTCCTCGCCTCGCAGCCGGGGCGAACGCTCACGCACCGCCAGATCTTCGAGGCGGTGTGGGGAAACTCAGTCGGAAACGCCCCCCAGTACCTGCGTGTCCACATCACGAACCTGCGCCGCAAGATCGAACAGAACCCGGCGACGCCGCGCCTCATCGTGACGGAGCCGGGCGTGGGGTACCGGTTTGACCGGTGAGGATCGGCATCCGCGGCACCATGGCATGGCCGTTCTGGTTGGCGACGCTGATCATGCTGACCGTCGTCATGCACGGAGTACGCGGCGAGATCGAGGAGGCGCACGTTGTCATCCCGTATCTCCTCGTGGTCCTGGGTGGCAGCTCGACTGGCGGCCGTGCCCTCGGCTTTGCCCTCGCGGTCCTCAGTTTCCTGTTGATCGACTACTACTTCCAGGTGCCCTTCGACACGCTCTCCGTCGGCAAGCCGCTCGATTGGGTCGTACTCCTCGCCTTTCTCGCAACGGCCGCTGTCGCGACGCAGCTGCTCGCGCGTGCCCAGGACGAGGCACGGGAAGCAGAGCGCCGCGCGGGTGAAGTAGCGGAGCTCTCGAGAGTCGCCGAGCACGCCGACGCGCTGCGGGAGGCGAACCACCTGAAGGACATGCTGCTCGCGTCGGTATCCCACGACCTGCGCACGCCCCTGACCACGATCAAGGCCCTCGCGCAGGACGTCGCCGCGGGCGGGGACGCACGCGCGCGAATCATCGAGGAACAAGCGGATCGGCTGAGTCAGATGGTCGCCAATCTGCTCGATTTGTCGCGGATCCGGGCCGGCGCCCTTCCTCTTCAGATGGAGATCAATACGGCCGAGGATCTCCTGGGCGCCGTGAGCGCCCAGTTCGCCGCGGTGCCGGCCGCACGGCTCAAAACAGTCTTGCACCTCGATGAGCCCGCGCTCGTGGGAGTGTTCGACTTCGTCCAGTCCCTTCGCATCCTCAGCAACCTCGTCGAGAACGCGCTGCGGGTCTCGCCCCCGGGGGCGGCTGTGGAGCTGGAGGCGACACGGAACGGTGCAGCGCTCGTCTTCACGGTGCGGGATCGCGGCCCCGGCGTGCCCGAGGCCGAGAGGGAGCGCATCTTCGAGGCGTTCTACCGGCCAGAGGGATCGCCGCCCGACGCCGGCAGGGCCGGTCTCGGGCTGGCGATCTCGCGCAATCTCGCCGAGCTGCAAGGTGGGACGCTCACCCACGCCCCCAACGCCGGCGGCGGGAGTGTCTTTACCCTGCGGTTGCCCCTCGCGGAGGTCGAGCTGCCGACATCGTCTTTGTGACTTCTTAAGGTCCAACCGCGCTTTCCTCATCGAATCTTAGCGGCCGCGCGATGATGTTTTGCGGTCGCATGAATCCTCGAACCATCGCGTTGCATGCAGGCCTCCTGCTGGGCGGGCTGGGCGGGCTGCTCGCGCAGTCGCCTCCCCCCACGCTGCGGGACGTCCTCGACGTCGCCCTGCGTCGTAATCCGGACATCGTGGCCGCACGCGTGCGCGTGGACAGCGCCCACGGCGAGCAACGCATCGCGCGCGCGATTCCCAATCCGGTCGTGAATTCCGCGCCTAACCAGCCGTGGCAGTACACGGTCTCGCTGCCGCTGGACCTGACGCCGCAGCGCCTCTTCCGTACCCGTGCGGCCGCGCGCGCAACCGACGCCGCGCTCGCCGACGCGGCGGACGTCGTCAGGCAGGTCACGTTCTCCGTGCGCCAGGCGTTCTCCGATGTGCTCGTGGCCGAGCAAACGCGGGAGTTGGCCGATGAGCGTCGCGAGATCTTTCGCCAACTACTCGCCGCAGACTCGGTGCGCCTGCGCTCGGGCGACCTTCCGGAGCGCGAGATCACCAAGGCCGAGCTGGAGTTGGCGCGTGCCGACGCCGAGCTGTTGCGCGCCTCCGCGCAGGTCCATGCCAGCCGACTCGCGCTGCAGCTCGAGATGGGCATGGCCGCGCCGGACACCTCGTTTACGGTCACCGGGACGCTCGCGTATCAGCCCGTGACCATTCCCGAGGACTCACTCCCGATGCTCGCCGCGCGACGGCGACCCGACCTGGTGGCGGTCCAAGAACGCACGGCCCAGAGCGAGGCGATCAAGCGTCTCGCTGCGACGATGTGGATTCCGACTCCGCAGCTGACCTACTCGTACCAGCACGGCGGCCAATTCGCCCGCGGCGATTTGTTCACCAACGGTTCCCCGTATGCCCTCGGCTTCGGCTTCACGCTGCCGCTGTTCGACCTGAGCGGAGGCGAGCGTGAGAAGGGCAGGGCGGGTCTCGCTGCCGCGCAGCTGGCGACGACGCGCACTGAGGCGCAGGTGGCCACCGACCTCGCGACGGCGATCGATGCGTACCACTCCGCGCGGGCTTTGGCGGAGCGCTACGAGGGCGGACTGCTGGATCGGGCGCACGCGGTGCTCGAGACCGCGCGGTACGCCTACGGGACAGGCGCCATCTCGCTGCTCGAGCTGCTGGATGCGATCGCCACCTGGTCGGATACGCGTTCCGCCTACTACACCGCGCTCCACGATTACTGGATCAGTGTGTACGCCGTGGAGCGCGCGGTGGGAATGGATTTCACGTCATGAGGTCGAACGTACTGCTCTCGCTCGGAGGCCTGCTCGTCGTCCTGCTCGCGTTGGGAATCGGGTTGGTGGTCACGGGCGGGCGGCGGGCAGGCGAGCTGCAAGCAGCAAGCGGGCCGCCTCCAGGGGAGGTGTGGCTGCCGCCGGACTCGCCCAAGCTGGCGAGTATCGGCGTGGACACGGTGCGCCCCCGCAGCGAGAAGGTCGTCGCCGTGCTGCCGGCGCAGCTCGCGCTGGATGAGGACCACACCGTGCGGGTGGCGAGCCCCGTGTCGGGGCGCGTGCGGGACCTCGACGCGGCGCCCGGCGACCGTGTGGCCGCGGGCGGCGCGCTGGCGCACATCGTCTCGAGCGACGTCGCGCAGGCGCAGAGCGACCTGCAACGCGCCGAGGCTGCGCTCACCACGGCGACGACGTCCCTGGCGCGCGCGCGCGATCTCTTCGGGCATCGCGTCGTCGCGCAGCGCGACTTGCAACAGGCGCTGAACGATTCGGCCCAGGCCCGCGCCGAGCGCGACCGCGCCCAGGCTCGTGTCCAGCAGCTCGGCGCGGCACCGGACGTTGGCGAGGAGTATGTCCTGCGCGCACCGATCGGAGGCGAGGTCGTGGACCGCACGGCCAATCCCGGCATGGAAGTGCGACCCGACCTGCCGGCGCCGCTGTTTACCGTCTCGCGTCTCGATACGCTGTGGCTCACGGCCAGCGTGTACGAGCGCGATCTCAACACCGTGCGCCGCGGCCAGCGCGTGTTGTTCACCACCGAGGCGTTGCCCGATCGGACGATCGCAGCGCGGATCGTCCACGTGAGCAGCGCGCTCGATCCGGTGACCCGCACCGCGACGCTGCGGGCGTTGGTCCCCAATGCCAGCCGCGCGCTCCATCCCGCGATGTTCGGCGAAGTCAAGATCGTCGCGCCCGACAGCTCGGGCCTTCCCGTTGTGCCTACGCTGGCGCTGGTCACCCAGGGCGCCGCGACCGTGGTCTTCGTGCAGACCGCGCCGGGACGATTCGCGGTGCGCCCGGTGCAAGTGACCAACGACGACGGCCAGACCGCGGTCGTGGTCGACGGTCTGCGGCCAGGCGAGGTCGTCGTGACGCGCGGCAGCCTATTGCTCTCGGCGGAAGCCGCGCCGATTCGTTAAGCGTGCTTCACCGCCTCATCCGCTTTGTCCTGCGCCAGCGGATGCTGGTGATCGGCGGCGTGCTGCTGCTCGCGGTGGTGGGTGTTCGCTCCTTCCGCGCACTGCACGTCGAAGCCTTCCCGGATGTCGAGGACATCAAGGTCCAGATCATCTCGCTCTGGCCCGGCCACGCCGCCGAGGAACTCGAGCGGTCGGTCACGTTGCCGATCGAGCGTCAGATGAACGGCACGCCGAATCTGACCAACCTGAGGTCGGTCTCGATGTTCGGATTGTCGGTGGTCACGCTGGTGTTCGAAGACGGGATCACGGATTACTTCGCGCGCCAGCAGGCACTCGAGCGCCTGACAGCGGTCACGCTCCCCGCGGGCGTCAATTCCGGTCTTGCGTCGATGTCCAATTCCACCGGCGAAATCTTCCGGTACACGATGCGCGGTCGCCGGCCCCTCACCGAGCTCAAGGAGTTGGAGGACTGGGTCGTCGAACCGGCGTTCCGCACCGTTCCGGGAATCGCCGACGTCGTTTCATTCGGCGGCCAGGTCAAGGAATACCAGGTGGATGTCGACCCAGCCAAGCTGCAGGCGTACGGGCTGAGTCTGGGGCAGGTGGAGCAGGCGATCGCCGGCGCCAACGGGAACGCGGGTGGGGGCTACATCGCGCACGGATACGAGAAACAGGTTGTGCGCGGCGTCGGATTGTTCCGCAGCGTCGCGGACATCGCCCATGTCGTGTTGACTTCCCACAGCGGCGTACCGGTCCGCGTGAGCGACGTCGGCGTCGTACGCATCGGTGGCGCGCCGCGTGAAGGCATGGTCGCCAAGGACAGCGCGGATGACGTGGTCGAAGGCATCGTGTTGATGCGCAAGGGCGGCGATGCGCTCGAGGTCCTGAAGGGGGTGCGTGCCAAGGCGCGACAGCTCAACCAGCTGATCCTGCCGCGCGATGTCCAACTGGTGCCGTTTTACGACCGCGCCACGCTGGTGAACCACACCGTCGACACGGTCGAAGAGAACCTCGCGATCGGCGCCACCTTGGTCCTCGTCATCCTGGTGATCTTCCTGGGCGATTGGCGCAGCGCCCTGATCGTCGGCGCGGTGATTCCGCTCTCGCTGCTGTGCGCGTTCATCCTCATGGATTGGCGCGGCGTGTCGGCGAACCTCATCTCGCTGGGTGCCGTGGACTTCGGCATCATCGTGGATTCGGCCGTCGTCATGGTCGAGGCGTTCATGGTCCGTCTCGCGCTGCAACCGCCCGCCGATGAGGCGGAGCGCCGCGCCATGGTAGCGAAGACCGCGGAGCTCATGGGGCGCCCTATACTCTTCTCGAAAGCCATCGTCATCACGGCGTTCCTGCCGATCTTCACGTTTCAGCGGGTGGAGAAGCGGATCTTCTCCCCCATGGCATTCACGCTGAGCTTCGCCCTGCTCGGCTCGCTGCTGCTCTCCATGACGCTGGTGCCGACACTGTCGAGCTGGTTCGTGAAGGGACAGCACGGCGAGACTCGAGCCGTGCGCTGGATGCGCCGGGTTTTTGTGCCGGCCCTCGATTGGGTGCTGGCGCACGCGCGCCAGACGCTGCTCGCCGCGCTCGCGCTGCTCCTTGGCGCGCTGCTGGTCGGCAGCCGGCTCGGCACCGAGTTTCTGCCGGCGCTCGACGAGGGCAACATTTGGCTCCGCGTCACGATGCCGGTCGGGATCTCGCTGGAGGAAGCGAAACTCGTGGAGCGACGAGTTCGGTCGATCGTCCTGCTCTACCCGCAGGTGCGCCAGGTCCTCACTCAGCTCGGGCGGCCGGACGACGGCACCGACTCCAAGGGCGCCAACAACCTCGAAGTGTACGTGGACCTCAAACCGCGCAACCAATGGGGCGACGTTCCCGACAAGGACGCGCTGATCAATCGGATGTATGCGAGGATGTCGCAGATCCCAGGACTGAAATTCAACTTCTCGCAATACATCAAGGACAACGTGGAGGAGGCCCTCTCGGGCGTCACCGGTGAACTGGTCGTCAAGATTTTTGGGCCGGACCTCGAGGTGCTACAGGAGAAAGCCGCCGAAGTCGAGGGTGTGATGGCGGGCGTGCGCGGCGTCGCCGATCTCGACGTGGAGCGCCAGTTCGGGCAACCCCAGCTGCGCTTCGAGATCGACCGCGACGCGATCGCGCGCTACGGACTCCCTGTAGCCGACGTCAACGACGCCATCGAGACCGCCGTCGGCGGGAAGGCCGTCACGCAGTTTCTCGAGGGCGACCGCGTGTTCGGCGTGCGCGTGCGCGATGTCGCCCCTGCCCGAGATAGCCGCCGCGCGCTGGAGGCGCTGCCCGTCAACACGCCTGACGGCAGGATCGTGCCGCTCGGCAGCTTGACTCGCACGTCCTCGGTGGAGGGCGCTTCGCGCATCTCCCGCGAGGCGAACGAGCGCCGCATCGCTATCAAGTGCTCGGTACGCGGACGTGACCAAGGAGGGTTCGTCGCTGAAGCGCAGCGAGCGGTAGACCGTGACGTGCGGCTGCCGCCAGGCTACCGCTTGACCTGGGGGGGGCAATTTGAAAATCAGCGCCGCGCCATGACCCGACTCGCGGTCATTGTGCCCACCAGCATCGTGATCATCTTCATTTTGCTGTTCGCCGCGTTCGACTCGACCAAGTACGCCGCACTGATCCTCGCCAACCTCCCGTTCGCGCTCATCGGCGGGATCCTGGCGCTGTGGCTGCGCAACATCAATCTCAGCGTCTCCGCCGCCGTGGGGTTTATCGCGCTGTTCGGGATTTCCGTGCAAAACGGAGTGATCCTCGTGAGTCGCTTTAACGAATTGCGCCACGCAGGGCGGTCGATTGAGGACGCGGTGCGTGCAGGGACCCATGAGCGCCTGCGTCCCATCGTGATGACCGCGCTCATGGCCGCGCTCGGCCTGCTGCCGGCGGCCCTCTCGCGGGGGGTCGGCGCCGAGACCACGCGGCCGTTCGCTTCGGTCATCGTCGGCGGCCTGGCCACGGCGACGACACTCACGCTGCTGTTGCTGCCTGTGTTGTACCGGCTATTCCACGAAGAACCCGAGGACGAGAATGGGGCCTATCTTCAGGTGATTGAAAAACCTTAGTGTCTTCGGGCTGCTGCTCTTGAGCGTGTGGCCGTCAGGCCGTCCGACCGTCGGACAAACCCGCCCCATCGCCGACAACAGCTTCCTGATTGAAGAGGCGTACAATCAAGAGCGGGGCGTCGTGCAGCACATCAGCGCCTGGCAGCGCGCATTGCGTTCGGCCGCGTGGGCATTCACGTTCACGCAGGAGTGGCCCGTCGGCACACAGACGCATCAGTTGAGCTACACGATCCCAGTGCAACGCACCGAGAGCCCATCGAGCACCGGATTGGCCGATGCGGCGTTGAATTATCGGTATCAGTTGCGCGGCGCGGAGGAACGCGTCGCGATCGCCCCGCGTCTCTCGATGCTGCTCCCCACGGGCAACGCCGCACGCGGGCTCGGCACCGGTTATGTAGGTGTGCAGCTGAACGTGCCGATGAGTCTGGCACTCACTCCATCCCTCGTGAGTCACTGGAATGCCGGCGTGAGCGCCGTGCCGCACTCGACGACGTACAACCTCGGCGCGAGCGTGATTTGGCTGGCGCGTCCCACGTTCAACGCGATGCTCGAAGTGACTTGGGTGGAGCAGGGTGGCGCACACGACGTCGTGGTGAATCCGGGCATTCGCTGGGCGCACAATTTCGCGAGCGGGCTGCAGATCGTGCCGGGGCTGGCGTTTCCGAATGGCGATGGGGTGCTTTTGTATCTCAGTTTTGAGCATCGTTTCCGGCCGGAAATCGTCGGGAATTAGTCCCCCCCTGACGGGGCGTATCTTCAAATAAATGACCCCCTTGACTCACCTCGGACCCGCGGCTAGAATCCGCGTCTCTCTACGAAGTTTTTTTGTTCGAGCCGCTCTTTGAGAATTGATGATCGAGTGTGTGGAGTGCGGCCCCAATTGAGCGGACGCGTCGTCAGAAGCGCGCCGCGAGGGGTTTCATTCTGATTGTGATTCGGACGACAGATGTACCAGTCGTTCGGTGAGCTGTTCGAAT
>DATGVC010000048.1:0-2314 GCA_035300745.1 Gemmatimonadales bacterium
ACGCCGAGATTGTTGTGCGCCCCCGCGTCCGACGGATCGATCCGGCGGGCGAAGGACCTCAACACCGTGAGGTCGCGCTCTGATACGATCAAGTCAATCGAATGGCGTCGAAAATGGCCTTGAGAGACGCCAGGTCGGGCAACAACAGGAAATGACCGCGCAACCCATCCTGGGCATCGATGTTGAACTCCGTCTCGACGCAAAACACGAAGTCCCGGTCGTGCCCGAAGTTCAGGTAGGTCGTGGTGAGGACGGCCGCCGAGAGATCCACCACAAGACTCGGCACGGACGGCAAGAGCAGCATCCCCATGAACTCCGACAGCGCGTTCATGTACGCGCCGGAGAGGATGTTCCCGGCCTCCTTGAGACACGATTGCTCGATCGTCTCGAACGCTTTCGTCGTGCCGAGCGGCCGTTTGAGCAGCATGTCGCACAACTGCCGGGCGACCGGTTCGGGGAACAGGAGCAGCGTGCGGCCGGTCAGATCGCCGAGCATGTGCATCAGCACGGCGGCGACGACCTCCTGCGGATCACCGATCAGCCCTGGCACCTCTTCCAGCCGCGCGATGTTGATCTCGGGGACCGAGATCATGATGCGCCGGTGGGTGAGCTGCGACAGCGCGGTGGCGGCGTGCCCCGCGCCGATATTCGCGACCTCTTTCAGCGCGTCGAGCTGCAGCGCTTTCAGATCACGGACGTCTTCCATTCCCTCTCCCTAGACCAGTCCGGCGGCGTCGAGGATCAGCGCGGGCACACCATCGCCCATGATGGTAGCGCCGCTGAACACCGGCAGCGTGCCCTGTGGCGCGTCGAATCCCTTCACGACGATCTCCTGCTGGCTCAGCATGCCGTCGACGACGATGCCCGCACGGCGCTCGCCCATCTCGAGCACGATGACGGGACGGCGAGGCGGTGGCGCCGGAGCGCCACCGTTCGTTCCCAGCAGTTTTCGCAGGTCCACGAGCGGCACCACCCGATCGTGCAGAACGATCGCGTCGCGGCCCTCCATCGTGGTCAGCGGCACCGTTCCGAACTCGACCGTCTCGGCGACGTACGTGAGCGGCAGCGCATAACGCTCCTGCCCGACCGCGGCGATCAGCGCGCGCACGATCGCCAGTGTCACCGGCAGCCGCAGCACGAACGCGGTGCCCTTCCCCGGCTCTGTACGGATTTCGATCGAGCCGCCCAGCGCGCGGATGCGCGTCATGGCGACGTCGATGCCGACGCCGCGGCCCGAGACGTTGGTCACGGCTTCCGCCGTGGAGAATCCGGGCCGCGCCAGCACGCGCAGCAGCTGATCGTCCGAGAGTGATTCTACGTGCGGCCCGACGATGCCTTCGCGCTTGGCCTTGTCGAGGATGTGCACGCGATCGATTCCGCGGCCATCGTCCGAGATGCTGATCGCCACGCTGGAGCGCTCGCGCACCGCGGCCAGGACGATCTCGCCTTCCGGATTTTTCTTGCGGCGTTTGCGCTCGGCGGGCGGCTCGATGCCGTGGTCGACCGCATTGCGCAGCAGATGCACCAGCGGATCGCCCAGCTCGTCCAGGATCTCGCGGTCGAGCTCGATCTCCTTGCCCTCAACGCGGAAGGACACCTCTTTGCCCAGCTGCCGCGCGACGTCGCGCACCAGCCGCGGGAAGCGGTCGAACACCTGCCATACGGGCGTCATCCGCGCCTGAATGATTTCGTTTTGTAGATCAGCCGACAGGCGCGAGATCTGGATGGCGATCTCATCGATCTGCGGGTCCTGTCCCACCCAGCGCGCCGCGAGCTCGTTCAGGCGGCCGCGCTCGGTCACGAGCTCGCCGATCAAATCCATCAGGGTGTCGAGGCGACGCAGGTCCACACGGATATGTCGGCTCCGTCCGCCCCCGGCGACGCTTTCGGCCGGGCTCACCTGGCCCTCATCCGCGCCCCCCCCTCCCCCACCGCCGAACGTCACACCCTCGACGTCTCCCACCGAGCGAACGGCCGCCTCGATCTCGGCTGGGGCAACGGCGGTGTCGAGCTCGAACACAAACCGGCCATCGAAGTCTTCCGACTCGAACGCCGCGGGGGGCGGCTGCACACGATGAACCGTGCCCAGGGTCTTTACCTTGCGAATGACCAGCATCGCACGCCCGCCTTTGAGCGGCGCTTCCGGTCTTATGGCGACGTGGACGAAGCGGCCGGACTTGATAGGCGCAGCAGACGCCGCAGGTAGACTCAGGGAGTCAGGAGACTCCGGGGATTCGGCGGACTCCGTGGAAAAACGCGCGAGAGCGCTTGGCTGAGCGGCGGGTTTCGTGTGTTGCGCGGCCCGATCGATGTC
>DATGVC010000049.1:0-7729 GCA_035300745.1 Gemmatimonadales bacterium
GTCCCAGAGCACGTCCAAGCGCTGAATCGCCTTGCATTTAGCCTCCGGGCGGGGTATCATACCCGCGCCAGTGAGCGTGTCAACGAAGGGCGAGGCCTGGGTGGAAGTGGACGTGGAAGCCCTCGTCGACAACGCCCGAACAGTAGTAAAGATAGCAGGCAGTCGGCTCCTCCCTGTCGTCAAGGCCAACGCGTACGGGGTCGGAGCCGTCCTAGTATCTAAGGCCCTCGAGCCGCTCGATCCCTGGGGCTATGGCGTCGCAACGATCGACGAAGGTGCCGAGCTGCGGGCGGCCGGGATCAGGCGGCCGATCCTCGTCTTCATGCCCGCGCGCGCGCGGCTGTTCGATGAGTACGACCGTTACGAGTTGACCCCGGCCCTCGGCGACGCCGGCAGCGTCCTCGAATGGACGACGCGTGGCGAGCGCCCGTTCCAGATCGAGATCGATACGGGCATGGGACGCGCCGGCGTGCGCTGGGACGAGATCGACGAGCTGGGCGAAGCGGTGGACACGCCGTCGCTCGAGGGGTGCTACACGCACTTCCACTCCGCGGAGCGACGGGATGGCTCGGCGGAGCGCCAGCTCGAGCGGTTTCTCGAAGCGGTCGGGCGTCTGCCGCGGCGGCCGGCGCTGCTGCACGTCGCGAACAGCGCCGCCATGCTCCGAGGCCGGCAGTTCGCGTTCGATCTGGTGCGGCCGGGGATCTTCCTGTACGGCGGCTCACCGGGGGGGGAGGGGGCGGACGACCTGGCGCAGCCGCGACCAGTCGTGAGCGTGAGGGCCAGGGTGCTGAGCGTGCGGCGGATGCGCAAGGGAGACACCGCGAGCTACAACGCGAGCTGGACCGCGCGTCGCGACACCGTGATCGCGACGCTGCGCTGCGGCTACGCCGACGGGCTGCGGCGGACCGTCGCGACGGGCGGGGCGGCCGTGCTGCTGCGCGGACAACGCTGCCCGATCGTGGGGCTCGTGCAGATGGACATGGCGCTCGTCGAAACCGGCTCGTTGGAAGTCCAGGTTGGCGATATCGCGACGATCGTGGGAGAAGATGCGAAACAGCGCATCACCTTGAAGGAAATCGCGGATTGGAGTGGTGTGGTGCCGCACGAATTTCTGACGGGACTCGGCGCGCGGCTGCCACGAGTCCCGGTGTGAAATACGGGACGGGCCGGGCAGCAATCATCGTCTTGGATGGGCTGGGCTGCGGGCCCGCGCCGGATACGGCCGCGTACGGCGATGCCGGATCGGACACGCTGGGCAACGTGGCTCGAGCAGTTGGTGGTCTGAAGCTTCCCAATCTGGAGCGGCTCGGGTTAGGAAAATGCCGGGAGGGTTTCGTGATCCCCGGGCTTGCGCCCGGGGTCAGCCCCACAGCCGCGCACGGGATCGCTCAGCCGGCATCGGCGGGGAAAGACAGTACGACCGGGCATTGGGAAATCTGCGGGGTGCTGTTGGAGAAGGCGTTTCGAACCTACCCCAACGGATTTCCCGTTGCACTGCTGGACGAGTTCGCGCGGCGCACGGGACGTGGGTGGCTGGGCAATAAGGCTGCCTCCGGCACGGCGATCATCGACGAGCTCGGGGCCGAGCATCAGCGGTCGGGAAAGTGGATCGTCTACACGTCCGCCGATTCGGTCTTTCAGGTGGCGGCACACGAGCAGACCGTGCCGCTCGCGGAGCTGTATCAGGGGTGCGCGGTCGCCCGTGAGATGCTCATCGATGAGCACGCCGTCAGCCGCGTGATCGCGCGGCCGTTCGCAGGAAGAGCGGGGGCCTACCGCCGGACGCCCAATCGCAAGGATTTTTCGATTGCGCCGACCGGAACGACGCTGCTCGATGTGATGGCCGATGCGGGCGTCGTGCGCATCGGAATCGGCAAGGTGGACGACCTGTTCGCGGGCCGAAACATCAGCAGCGAGCATACGCCGACGAATCGCGATGCCTACCGGCGCATCGAGCAGGCGCTCGATGCGCTCGACACGGGATTCGTCTTCGTGAACGTGATCGAATTCGACCAGACATGGGGGCACCGCAATGACGTGCCGGGGTTTCACCAGGGTCTCAAGGAGCTGGATGCGTGGATCCCGCGGCTCCTCGCGCGGCTGCGGCCGGACGACGTCGTGATGCTCACCGCCGATCACGGCAACGATCCGACGACGCCGTCGACCGATCATTCCCGCGAAGTCGTGCCGCTGCTCGTGCTGGGGCCGAACGTGCATCCCGTGCCGCTGGGCACGCGCCGCACGTTCGCCGACATGGGCCAAACGGTGGGTGAATACTTCGGGCTGCCGGCGCTCGCCGCGGGCACGTCGTTTCTCAAGGACGTTTCGGCGTGAAGGATCTGGTGAAACAAGCGCGCGACGCGATGCGCCACGCGTGGGCCCCGTACAGCAACTTTCACGTTGGAGCGGCGATCGAAGCGGCGGACGGCACCGTCTACGTCGGCTGCAACGTCGAAAGCGCGTCCTACGGGCTGACGATTTGTGCGGAGCGGATGGCGCTCGGTGCAGCCGTGGTCGGTGGCGCTCGCAAATTGAAGCGTATCGTTGTCACCACCGAAGTGGATCCGCCGGCCGCACCGTGCGGCGCCTGCCGGCAGTTGCTCGCGGAATTCGGCCTGGATCTGGAAGTGACGGCGGTTGGGCCAGCGACGGAGAAACGCTGGACGCTGTCCGCCCTCTTACCTGACGCTTTTACGAAGGAGACGCTGGACCGGTGATGCGGCGACTTGGCTGGCTCTTTCCGCTTCTCATGGCGGCTTGTACCGAACGCGTGACGTCGGCCGGCGTCTGCCCCAACTTCTGCCCGAGCGACTCGATCAGCATCAAGGATACGATCTTCACCGCGATCATCGAGCGCGATTCCTCGTTTCGTGGCTACGTCCCGGGCTATCTCTCCGAGGCGATGACGGCCACGGACGTGCCGGGAGTGGTCGACAGCCGTCCGTTCTTTACGACCGACACCATGATCAGGCGGGTGGCGCCAAAGGCCGGCGATACCACCACGGTGCCGATCGTCGCGGACTCCGCCAGGTTGCGACTCGTGATCGTGCGCCGCGACAAAGCGGCGACCAATCTGCGACTGCGGCTCTACAAGCTGCCCATCACGGCGGATTCGACGTCCACCTTTGCGTCACTCGCTTCCTATTTCAGCGGGCCGGTCGTGGACAGCGTCAACGTGAGCTCCCTGCTGGCGCAGCCGGCAATCGGCGACACGGCGACGATCCGCATCTGGGGGGATTCGATCCGGAAGGATACCGCGGGGCATGTCCTGCAAATCAGTCGCATCGATTCGTCGCTGGCCATCTTCTTCAGGCTCGATACGATCAAGGCGCCATTCAGCGTGCCCGATACGGGTCGCATCGCGTACGGCGTACGGGTCGCGGCGGACTCGTTCGCGAGCGTCAGTCTCGGGTCGAGCGAATCGGGCGGCAATGGCTCGACGTTCCGCTGGTTCTATCGCTACACGATCCACGATACCACCGGGGTGAAGCCGGACAGCGTCGTACACGCTGACAGGCCGGTGGGGATCCGCTTCGACGGTTTCGTCTTCAATCCGCCCACGCCACCACTCGACTCCAATCTGGCGGTCGGTGGGGTGCCGTCGGCGCGGGCCCTGCTGCGCGTAAAGTTGCCGGCATTTCTGCACGACACCATCGATGTCGTGCGGGCGACCGTCATTCTGGTTCCGGTCAATGCGGTGCAGGGTGCGCGCAGTGACTCGTTCCGATTACTGGCGCGACCCGTCCTCACGGACCTCGGCGCGAAGTCTCCGCTCGGTACGGCATCGAACCTGTTTGGAAACACAGTCATCCATATCGGATCGCCCGATACGGTGCGGATCGAGCTCACCAACCTCGTGCGCGCGTGGTCGCAGGATACGACGCTGGTCACGACGTTCATCCTCGGGCAGGTGCCGGAGGCGACATCCTATACCGAGATGCGATTCTATTCCTCCCGCGCGCCGGCATATCGGCCGGGTCTGCGCCTGACGTATGTGAAGCGCTTCCGATTCGGGGAGCCATGACGGTCGGGCGGTCGGACGGCCGGACGGCCGTGGCGCTCCTGGCTCTGCTGTTGGTGGCCGTCTGGCCGTCCGGCTGGCTGGCCGCCCAGGACTCGCAGTTCGGGATCCGAGGGCTGGGAACACCCGGCAAGTGGGAGAGCGTGCGGGCGCGGTCCACCGGTGGCGCGTTCGCGCCCTTCGATGCTTTCTCGCCGCTGATCGATGCGTCGCTCGCGGACGTGCGGCGCATGAGCGCCAATATGACGAGCGGCACGTCGTGGCGTTCTGTTGACGCCGGGGGCACGCAAGCCGCGCTGCGCGGGACTCGGTTCCCGGCCATGGTGATCACCGGACCGGTGACCCGCCGCATCGTGGTCGGTGGCGGTTTCTCCACCTATCTCGACCGTTCGTTCGGCATCGTCATCCATGACACGATCACCTTACGCGGCGTGCAGCAGCCGATCACCGACGAGATCACGAGCGATGGCGCCGTCTCCGATCTTCGGGTTGCGGTTGGTGCCCGCGTGCGCAGCCGGCTCGCGCTGGGATTGGGGCTGCATCGTCTCACGGGCTCCACGCGTGTCGTCGCCAAGCGCAGCTTCGCCGACACCGCGAATTACCGCACGTCCACCGCTCGGGACGAGGTAGCGTATGGCGGCATGGGCGGATCGGCGAGCCTGTTGTTTGATGTCACGCCCGATTTGCGCGTTGCGGGATGGTTCCGCTCCGACTCCAAACTGCGCGCCGACATTGGTGGCCGCCTCGTGGCGGAGAATGATCTACCGCTGATGTATGGTGCCGGCGTGCAGTGGCGCGCGGGTGCGCAGGCGAATGTGGCGGGCACCGTGACGTGGCGGAACTGGGCTGGAGCCGCGACGGTCCCCAACGCGCACGACACGTTCAACTGGTCCCTCGGAGCGGAAATCGGACAGCCGGGCTCGCCGTTCCGGTTCGGCCTGCGCGGCGGACAGCTTCCCTTCGGGATAGGGAAGACCCCGACCGAGGTCGGATACTCCGCGGGACTCGGCCGCCAGTTCTCCGGCGGCCGCGGCCGCCTCGACATCGGCATCGAGCGGCTGCAGCGCAGCGGGGCGGGACTCACCGAGCGCGTCTGGACGTTTCTGCTGGGGCTGACCGTGCGGCCGTGAACGTCTACTTCCACACCTTCGGGTGTAAAGCCAACCAGTACGACACCGAACGCGTGCGTCAGGCGTTCGACGCGAGCGGCGCGGTCGTCGTGGAAGATCCCGCCCTCGCCGATGTCACCGTGGTGAATTCCTGCACGGTTACCCATGAGAGTGAAGTCAAGCTGCGCCGATTCGTCCGACATCTCGCCAAAACCGGGGGGGGCCACGCGCAGACGATCGTGATGGGATGCGCGGCGGCGCTCGATGATGGTGCGATCGCGGCGTTGCCAGGTGTGCGGGCGGTCGTGCCCAACGCCGATCCCGCTGCCGTGTTGACCGCCTCCGGCATTTCGTCCCCCCGCGCCGCAACGCGGAGAGGGGGAGGGGGACAGGGCGTGAAGACGAGGGCTCTGCTGAAGATCCAGGACGGGTGCGACGAGCATTGTACGTTCTGCGCGACGACGCTTGCACGCGGCGCCAATCGATCACGGCCCGTGGCGGAGCTAATAGAAGAAGCGCTGGCGCTTGCCGAGCAGCATGCGGAGATCGTGCTGACGGGTGTGCACATCGGCACCTATGGCCAAGATCTGCAAGAGGGCTCGGCTGACCCCGGGCGCAAGCCCGGGGATCACCGAAACCTGGGCGCGCTGCTCGAAGCCCTGATCGAATCCGTCCCCTCCGTCCGATTTCGCCTTGGCAGCGTCGAAGCCACCGAAGTGGACGACACGCTCGGCCGGTTGCTTGTCGAAGCGCCTCGCAACCTGGCGGCGCATTTGCACGCGCCGCTGCAGTCGGGTTCCGGCCGCGTGTTGAAGCGCATGGGCCGGCATTGGTACACGGCCCAGTCCTACCGGGCGCGGATCGAGTGGCTGGCGGAACGGTTGCCGGTCTTTGGTTTGGGCGCAGACGTGATCGCAGGCTTTCCGGGTGAGACTGACGCCGATCACCACGCCTCTCTTACGCTTTTACATGCCTTGCCTTTCACGTATTTGCACGTCTTTCCGTTCTCTGTGCGGCCTGACGCGCCGGCGGCGCGGCTTTCGGGCCAGCTCCGACCCGAGGTGATTCGCGAGCGGGCCCGCGAGCTGCGAGCGCTCGGCGAGGCGAAATCCGCGGCCTATCGCGCGCGCCGTGTGGGGCAGCGCGCCGACGGCATCGTTTCAGGCCGCCAACAGGGCCGTCTCGAGGTGATGACGGAGGATTATCTGAGCGTCTATCTTGCTACGCATCTGTGGGACGGACGTCCACGCTTCGAGGTGACGGTCAACTGACGATGCGCCGCGTGTACATCGAGACCTACGGCTGCCAGATGAACGTCTCGGATTCCGAGGTGCTGTTCGGTGTCCTGGGCCGTGAGGGCTACGTGCGCACCGAAGATCCCGCCGAGGCGGATGTGCTGCTGGTGAACACTTGTGCGGTGCGCGATCACGCGGAGCAGCGTGTCCTGGGACGCATGGGGGAGCTGAAACGCTATAAGCGCCCCGGTGATGTGTTGGGCGTCGTGGGATGCATGGCCCAGCGTCTCGGCCCCAAACTGCTCGAGCGGGTGCCGCAGGTGGATCTCGTCATCGGACCGGACGGCTACCGCGGCCTGCCCGAGCTGATCGCGCGCGCCCGCGACGGGGAGCGTGGGGCCGACGTCGCGTTCAAGGGGTGGGAACACTACGAAGATGTCCCGCCGGTCCGCGGCAATCCGATATCGGCGTTCGTCACGGTGCAACGCGGCTGCGATTATCGGTGCACCTTCTGCATCGTTCCGATGACGCGCGGGCCCGAGCGCAGCCGCAAGTTGGCCGACGTCGTGCATGAAGTCGCGCGCCTCGCGGGGAACAGCACGACAGAGGTCACGCTGCTTGGTCAGACCGTCAACAGTTATCACGATGGCGAACACGATTTCGCCGACCTGCTGCGGGCGGTCGGCGCGGTCGACGGGGTCCGTCGTCTACGCTTCACGTCGCCGTACCCCACCGACTTCACGCCGCGAGTGCTCGCGGCGATGGCCGAGACGCCGGCCGTGTGCGAGCACGTCCATCTCCCGGTGCAAAGCGGCAGCTCGCGCACGCTCAAACGGATGCTGCGCCGCTACGACCGGGACCGCTATTGCGAGGTCGTGGCGGCGCTGCGCGCCGCCGTGCCCGGCATCGCCCTTTCGACCGACATCATCGTCGGATTCCCGGGCGAGACAGAAGAAGAGTTCCAGGAAACGCTGTCGCTCGTGGAGCAGGTCCAGTTCGACGACGCCTACACGTTCAAATACTCGGTCCGCGAGGGGACGCCCGCGGTGCGGATCCAGGATCACGTGGCCGAAGCGATCAAGACCGAACGGATCGGCCGGCTCATCGAGCTGGTGCGCCGCGTGGCGAAGCGGAAGAACATCGGACTCGTCGGTACCACGCACGAGGTGCTGGTCGAAGGGCCGGCGAAGCGCGGCGATTTGCTGCAGGCGCGCACGCGCACCAACAAGATCGCGCTGCTGGACGGGCCGCCCGAGTGGATCGGGACCTATCGCCGCGTGCGGTTCACCGGTACGACGGGATCGACCTTTACGGCGTGGCCGCTGGAAAAGGAGACCGGGGGGCTCGTTACCGCGTGGGCG
>DATGVC010000050.1:0-6875 GCA_035300745.1 Gemmatimonadales bacterium
CGTGCTCGAGATGCTCAACGCCTGGGCCCAGCGACCTGACTTCGCGTTGCGGCAACCGGCGCATTTCTTCTGGGCCTCGGGCGCGCTCTCGAGCGTGCTCGACAACGCGCCGACGTATCTCGCGTTCGCGGCGAGTGCCGCGGGACTGCACGGCGTCGCGCCGCACGGCGCCTATATCGGTACGCTGGCACTCGATCCGGTTGCCGCGAGGCTTCTCGCGGCGATTTCCACCGGATCGGTCTTCATGGGAGCAAACACGTACATCGGCAACGCGCCGAATTTCATGGTGCGCGCCATTGCAGAGGAAAACGGTGTGAGGATGCCGTCGTTCTTTGGCTACATGGCCTACAGCGTGGGGATCTTGCTGCCGTTGTTTGTTTTGGTGTCGCTGGTGTTCTTTAAGTGAAGGGACCGTCGTGACTTTCACTCCGCTTCCAAACCAACGCCTCGCTATTGAAGCGCCTCTGGGCCCAGTGCTCGTGGTCGCAGGGCCGGGTGCCGGCAAGACGTACTGCCTGATCGCCCGCATCGAGCATCTCATCGCCACGGGGATCGATCCGCACCGTATCTGCGCCGTCACGTTCACCAATCGCGCGGCCGAGGAGATCGCCGGGAGGCTCAAGCAGACGCTGGGAGACAAGGCCGAGGCGATCACGCGCGGGACGATCCACGCGCTGTGTCTGGCGTTGCTGCGCGAGCACACCGATGCGGCTCGTCTCAAAAAGGGATTCGGCGTCGCCGATGAGGTCTATCAGAGCGTGGTGCTCGGCCGGCTGCGGGTGCCGACGGAGCGGCGCGGCGGCATGCTCAATCGTTTCGGCCGGCATCGGCTCAACGGGTACAAGCTGCAACCAGACGAGGCGCGGCTGTTCCGCGAGTACTGCGCCTGGCTCGCGCATCGCAACATGGTGGACTTCGACGAGCTGATCACGAGGGCCGAGCCGCTGGCCGGCTTGATCGCAGATCGCTGGGACTATCTGCTGGTCGACGAATTCCAGGATGTCAACGCGGTCCAGTACGACTTCCTGAAGAAGCTCGCCGCACCGCACGGGAATTTCTTCGCGGTGGGCGACGACGAGCAATCGATCTTTGCCTGGACCGGCGCGGATCCGTATGTGCTCGTGCGGTTCAAACGCGATTACGACGTCGAGCCGATCATCCTCGACAAGAACCGCCGTTGCTCGCGTCAGATCTTTGAGATGGCGCGGCGCGTGCTGGCGCAGAATCCGCAACTCTTCCAGAAGCAGCTCACCGCCGACAAAGAGTCGCCGCACGAGGTGGTCGCATACTCCTTCCACGACGAGGAAGAGGAAGCCTCGTGGCTGCTCGAGGATATGGTGGCAGACGGCCACGGCTGGGGCGACTACGCGATTCTGTATCGCAAGCACAAGCTCGGCGAGTATCTCGAGGGCCGGCTGTTGCGCGCCGGGATCCCCTGCCGCCTGGCGCGCGGTCGCTCGCT
This sequence comes from Gemmatimonadales bacterium, assembly GCA_035300745.1. Classification (GTDB taxonomy): domain Bacteria; phylum Gemmatimonadota; class Gemmatimonadetes; order Gemmatimonadales; family GWC2-71-9; genus 20CM-2-65-7. The sequence goes on from DATGVC010000050.1 coordinate 1,463, forward strand.
CATGGAAGACGCCATCATCGGCTACGTCATGACCGCGCTGCGCGTGGTTCGCAATCCTGACGATCCCGCGGCGCTGCATGCGTTCGCGCAGAGCGTCCTGTCGCAGCACTTCCTCCAGGAGGTCGAGGCGGCAATCGGGTCGGGAGACTTCCTCGTGCAGGTGCGCGCGCTCGCGCAGCGCCGGCCGCGGCACGATCCCGATACCAAAAAGCTCTGGCGGTTGACTTTCCAAATAGAGAACCTGAGAAGTCTAGGGCGGTCTCGGCGTACATTGAACAACGTCGTCGAGGAGATTCTCTCGCAGAGCGTTGGGCCATTCAAGAACGTGCTCGAGGAGGGGCACGACGAGCTGACCGATCCAGCCGAGCTGCCGGAGGCTCGGCGCGTGGCCGACGAGATCGAGAGGGGCCACGACATTTCGTTCGCGCCGAAGGGTGGAGTTGAGATTGCGTTGCGGGGGATGTTGGCAGCTGCTGGCTATCGGAGACTGCCTGTCACGCCAACCGGTACCGTCATCGACGCAGACGCGCTCACCGTCTTCAAAGCCCTCCAGCTCTGGAACTCCAAAGACATCGGCACGCCGCTCGAGCGCTACGTGACGTTCGACTTCGAGACGACGGACGACGACGTCGCGACATGCGGCGTCGTGGAGATTGGCGCCGCGCGGGTGGTGAATGGCGAGATCGTGGAGCGGTTCCACTCCATGGTGAAGCCGTTCCGAGCGATCTCCGCGGGCGCGACAAAGCTGCATGGGTACGTGGATGCGGACGTCAAAGACGCGCCACTTTTCTCCGCCGTCTTGCCCGAGTTTCTCGCTTTTGTGGGCAACGACGTGCTGATCGCCCATAACGGCCAACACTTCGACATCCCGGTTCTGAAACGGTTGGCAGCAGGTGACGAGAACGTCGCAACGCTGGCGTTCTACGACACGTTGCTTCTGGCGCGGTCGTTATCGCGCGATCGAGCGACGCAAGAGGACCTCGCGCATCGGTTCGGGATCGACTGCGGCCGAGCCCACCACGCACTCGACGACGCCGTCACGTTGGCTCAGGTGTACCGCGAGTTGGAGAAACAGCGGGCGGTGCGGGCGCGGAAGGCCGTGCTCGCGAATGTGCTTGACTACCTGGGACTGGCATTGGCGTTGGAAGAAGGTCCGAGGATTGGCGAACGAGCCAATCTCTTCAACACGGCGCGCTTCCACACGCTCGGCCGCTACAGCGACGCGCTGGAGTTCTACGCGATGGAGCGCGAGCGCCGCGGCTCGACCGCGCCCACGGTGGACGAAGTCATCCAGCGGCTGGGCGGGCGGGCGCTCATGGTGAAGCTGCGTGCCGAACCGGATCCGGCGCAGAGATATCCGGCGGCGATCGCTCGCCTCCGTGCCCTCCTCGACGTCCCCCCTCTCCACAACGTGGAGAGGGGGCCAGGGGGTGAGGACCTGGAGGACAGCATCGATCGTTTGCTCGAGCGCGTCGCCCTGTCGAAGTCCGAGGGCGACGAGACCGCGCCCGACCGCGTCAATCTCCTCACGCTGCACTCGACCAAAGGCCTAGAGTTCTCGCGCGTCTACATCGTCGGGGTCGAGGACTACGAGATCCCCGGCTACCAGGCGGCCACCAACCACGTCAAAGACGAGATCGAAGAGGCGCGGCGCCTGCTTTACGTCGGCATGACGCGGGCGCGCGATCGGCTGATTTTGACACGCGGCGAACGGAGATCGGGGCGAGAGGCTGGCGGGTCGATGTTTCTGGAAGAGATGGGGCTAGCCTTGATCTTCATCGGCACCACCATCGTCCCCCACTGCAGCCGCAGCACCGCCGAGTCCGCGTCTACCACCGGGAAGTAGTACGTGAGAGTTTCCAGGTGTGGTCCGGTCTCGGTTGCGACACTCACGCGCAGCGCGTCCTGCGATTCGCCCGGATAACTCGTGTGCCATCCGCCGAGACCGCGATTGAAGATCACGGTCCATGGCTTGGGCGGCGCGTCGGGAACGATCCACAACGAATAGCGGCCTGCAGCGAGCGTGTGACCGTCGATCGTCACAGCCTTACTGAACGAAACCGTCGTGACCGAGTCGGCACCGGGATGCCAGATGCGTCCCCAGTGAACAAGCGTGCCGAACAACTCGCGGCCGCGCGCGACGGGGCGATTGTAGCTGATCGCGATGTCGGTCGTGCCGACCCGCTGCGTCACGGAACCGTGCTGGCTGCGCGGGACTTGTAGTAGGAACAGCAGGAACAAGAACATAACCTCCGGAGAATCTATGTCACAGACGGTCTTGGTCACGGGCGCATCGTCAGGCATCGGTCAGGCGACCGCGCAGCTGCTCGCCGGGCAGGGGTTCAACGTATTCGGCACGGCTCGGAAACCTCAGGCGTCAGTGTCGTCCAATATCACGATGGTCCCACTGGACGTGCGCTCGGATGACTCGGTCCGTGCGTGCGTGCAACAGGTGCTCTCGCAGGCCGGACGAATCGATGTGTTGGTCAATAATGCCGGCTATTCCCTGATGGGGGCGGCCGAGGAAACGAGTCTCGACGAAGCCAAAGCGCAGTTGGAGACGAACTTCTTCGGCGTGGTTCGCATGGTGAAGGCGGTCCTTCCCGCGATGCGCAACGCGGGAGCGGGCAAGATTATCAATATCGGATCCCTCGCCGGCATCACGGCGATTCCGTTCGGGGCGTTCTACACCGCCAGCAAGTTCGCCCTCGAGGGGTACGCGGAGGCGCTGTGGCACGAGCTGCGGCCCCTCGGCATTCACGTCACGCTGATCGAGCCTGGCTTCGTGCATACGCCGATCGGCGAAAGCACACAGATCGCGGCAGCGCCGCTGGCCCCCTATGACGGCGTTCGCCAGCGCGCCACGGCCGCACTCGGCCGCCACGTGGAGCACGGCATCGCGCCCGAAACGGTCGCCAAGACGGTGCTGCGCGCCGTCCAAAGCCGCTCGCCGGCACTCCGGTACCGCGTGGGGACCGATGCTGCCTGGTTCCCGCGTTTGAAGAGCGTGATGCCATGGCCGTTATTTGCCGTCGGAGTCCGGCGCACCTTCGCGGTGTAGCTTCCTGACGGTCTCGATCGTATCCGCGTCTTCGGGCTTCTTGTCGTCCCGATATCGGATCACGCGCGCAAATCGGAGTGCCAGTCCGCCGGGATAATGCGGGCTGTCCTGCAGACCATTGAACGCGATTTCGACGACGAGCTCCGGCCGCACGTAGACGATGTGCCCCTCGCGCCGCACCTCGATCTCCTGGAGCCGCTTCGTTTGCCACTCGAGCAGCTCGTCCGTCATTCCCTTGAAGGTCTTGCCGAGCATGACGAATCCACCGTTGGGATCGCGGGCGCCGAGGTGGAGGTTCGACAGCCAGCCGTGACGGCGGCCGTGGCCCCACTCGGCGGCGAGCACGACGAGATCGAGCGTGTTCGCTTTCTTGATCTTGAACCACGCCCCCCCGCGTCGGCCCGCTTCGTACTTGGACTCGAGGCCCTTCGCCATAAGCCCTTCCTGACCGGCGGCGATTGCGGCGTCGAAGAAGCTTCTCGCCGCGTGGGCGTCTGCGGTGATCATGTGCGGCGGGCGGTGCGCCTCGGAGAGCAGTTTGGTGCGGGCGGAGTACGGCTGATCTAACAACGACGTCCCGTCGACGTAAAGGATATCAAAGAAGAACGGGACAGCGGAGCCGAGCCCCTTCATCGTCTCCTGGAAGCGCAACGGCCGCCCCCCGGCGGTCAGCACGATGGCTTCGCCATCCAGTATTACCTCTGACATATCAAATGTTTTTGATAGATCAACTACGGCAGGCAGCTCGGCAGTGATGTCGTTCAGCGTTCGCGAATAAATGCGCACCTCATCGCCGCGCTTGTGCACCTGAATCCGAATGCCATCCAGCTTGTACTCGAACGACGCCGGGCCCCCCCCCAGCTCGGCGAGCGCTTCTTCGACATCGGCGGCGGTCTTCGCCAGCATGGGCTTGATGGGGCGAAACAGTTCGATCGCGAAACGCTTCAGATCACCTTTGGCGACGGCGCCGAGATTCCCGGCGAGCATCATCGCGCGCCGTACGTCGCCTGCGGGAAGCTCGCGAGCTTTGGCGACGGCCTCGACCATGATTCCTTCGAGTGCGCCTTGCCGTAACTCTCCCGTCAACAACCGCAACAAGAAATTTTGCTCATCGGCCGTCGCTCTAGAAAACAGATCCCCGAGCAGGCGCTGCTTCTCTCCCGCCGAGCCCTTGCCCATCGTTGTGGAGATTTTCTCGAGGGTCTGATCGACATCGCGCAGCTGCAGACTTACCGACGTGGCGACGTGCGACCTGGCCTTTTGTAGCGTCGCCCAACCGACACCCACCTTCGATTGCCGGATCGTGCCGGACAGGTATGCAATCGCAAGCGCGACCTCGTCGGGGCCGGCCTGCTTCAGGAGATCGGCGAGGAGTGTGATCTTGGCGAGGCGACCGGACGTCGCGGCGACCTGGTTCGACGTGGAGACGAGGGCCGAAAGGAGCACCCTGAAAGCTACGCACGGAAATGCAGCGGGTCCCGAAGGTTCTGTAGCTCCCGATAATAGTAAAGGGCTGTCGGCCGGCGGTCCTTGAACTGCAAAGACTTCAAGAAGGCCAGCTCCTCCCCGGTCGCGGTACCGCTGAGCAAGGGTTCGCGCAGGAATTCCAGCAGTCCCTTCTCCTGATCTCCATTGAGGCGCTCGCCGTACTCGAAGCGCTTCTGCTCGCCGGTGGCGAGCGAGACCGTGAGCGCGAATGTCGCCGGATCCCACTCCCACGAGGCGACCGCTGCGTCGAGCCGCGCGCGCTGTTTCGGCGTGACGTGCAGCACGTCGCCGCCCAGGCCTGCAACGTGGAGTAGCGTCCCCACGACGAGGCGCTCCAGCTCGCCGAACGACTGCCGCTCGATGATGGCACGCACCGGCTCGCCCCGGTCCGGCGCGCATTTGCGCAAAATCAGCGCGCGCAATTCGGGGAACAGTGGCGCGACCTCGCCGAGCCGGCGCTTGCGCTCTTCCTTGAGATGCGCTTCGGCGACGCGGGCCAGCTCACCGTGCGGCAACTTGAGGAAGCGGTCCATGTGGTCGTAGATGTCGGTGCGCTCGGGCGCCGGCGGCGCTTTCTTGCGCGAGAGGATTTGCGAGACGTACGACTCTGTCACATTCGCGGCGCGCGCCAGATCGCGCTGGTCCAGGTCCAGCTCGTCGAGCCGTTGGCGGATCACCAGGGCGACATCCATTCTTAACTGTCCTCCGTTAATTGCATGGGCCGATTGTGCGCATAAGTTGACAAAAATAGTACAGTCGGCTACGTTAGGCCATGGATATTCACTGCCACCGCTGCGGCGGATTCATCAGCAACCCGGAGGGCACCACGTACCGGGAGCCGTCGGTCACGACACCGCCAGCGAT
>DATGVC010000051.1:0-2846 GCA_035300745.1 Gemmatimonadales bacterium
CAGGATGCGCGCGAGATCGATCACCGTCTGTTTACCGAGACGCCGGACGTGCAGGCCCAGGCCGGCGATGCGCGCCAGCTCGCGCGCATCGTTCGACTCGATGTCGGGGGGCGACACGAGATAGAGACGTTCCAGCACGCCGGCGAGCGTACGCATCCGCTGACAGAACTCCGGCCACATCGCCGCGTCCGCCGGGCTGATGCGGCGGATCGCTTCCGTCGAGCGCGCGATGTCGCGCGACAGCTCGAGCGTCCCACCGGCTGGAAGCGGCGCGGTTATCCAGGGATCCGGCGTTTCGATCCGCAGCCCGGCGCCGGTCAGGCCGAGGTCCCGGATGACGGCTTCCGGGACCCAACCGATGTCAGCCGAGGGATCGGCGGTCTGATGCTGCTCCACGACCAGGACACGCTTGCCCGCCCGCGCGAGATAGTGCGCAGTCGCGAGGCCGTTGGCCCCGGCGCCGATCACGATCGCGTCGTACTTCACGTGCCGTCCTTCAGAATCCGCATCGCAGCGAGCCGTCCTGACGCGCCCATGATCCCGCCGCCGGGATGCGTTCCGGAGCCGCACTGATAGAAGCCGCGGACCGGCGTCGCGAATTTTGCCCACCCCGGCGCGGGACGCAGAAAGAACAGCTGATGGAGGGCGAGCTCGCCGGCGAAGATGTTGCCTTCCGACAAGCCGGTGATTTTCTCGATGTCGAGCGGCGTGATGACCTGCCGGTGCAAGATTTTCGACTTGAATCCCGGCGCGAAGCTCTCGACCGTGTTCACGACCGCGTCGCCGAAGGCCTCGCGCTGCGCGTCGGTCCAGCCGCCGTTCAAGCTGTACGGCGCATACTGCACGAAGATCGACATGACGTGCTTTCCGGGCGGCGCCATGCCCGGATCGATCATCGAGGGGAACACGATGTCCATGTAGGGCCGGCGCGAGAACTCGCCGTACTTCGCGTCATCGTACGCGCGCTCGACGTAGTCGAGGCTCGGGCTGATCGACACCGCGCCGCGATGCAAACGGCCGCCGGCGGCGTCCGGCATGCAGGTGAAGGTGGGCAGTGCATCGAGCGCCAGGTTCACCTTCCCCGAGGAGCCGCGGAACTTGAAGCGGCGGATGTCCGACACAAACTCCGACGGAAGATGGTCGGGTTCGAGCAGCTGCAGGAACGTGCGGCGCGGATCGAGACTCGAAACCACCGTGCGCGCGGGGATCTCATCACCGTTCTCGAGTACCACCCCCGTAGCATGCCCGTTGCGAACGGCGACCTTGGACACACCAGCATTGCAGCGGATCTCGGCGCCAAAGCCTCGAGCGGCCGAGGCGATCGCTTCGCTGACGGCGCCGGTCCCGCCTTTAGCGAAGCCCCAGGCGCGGAACACGCCGTCCAGCTCGCCCATGTAATGATGAAGGAGCACGTAGGCAGTGCCTGGAGAGCGCGGTCCCAGGAACGTGCCGATGATACCACTCGCCGACTTGGTCGCCTTGAGGACGTCCGTCTCGAACCACTCATCCAGGAAGTCCGCCGAGCTCATCGTCATCAGCTTGACGAGCGCGTGCAGCCGCTCGGCGCCGAGGCCGCGGAAGTGCCTGCCCAGCTTGAGGAGGGCCGCGAGATCGCCCGGCGCGAACGATGTCGGGTCGGGCGGCACCATGCCGAGGATCGGTTTGACCGCCTGGGCCATGAAGTGCATGAGGCGGCCGTACTCGTCGTACGCTTCGGCGTCGCGCGGCGAGTGGCGGTACAGCTCGCGCCGGGTCTCGTCGTGATCGCCCCAAGCCGCGAGGTAGTCGCCGTTCTCCATCGGTGTGACGGTGCTCTCGAGCGGCAAAATGTGCAGCCCGTGCCGCGGCAGATCGAGGTCGCGGATGATTTCGGGCCGCAGCAGCGAGACGACGTAGGAGAACATCGAGAATTTGAAGCCGGGGAAGATCTCTTCGGTGACGGCGGCGCCACCGACGCGTGGCCGGCGCTCGAGTACGAGCACCGACTGTTTCGCGCGAGCGAGGTAGGCGGCCGTGACGAGCCCGTTGTGGCCCCCGCCAATGACTATCGCGTCGTAGCGTTTCACGCGCGCTTGCGGTCGGGGTTGAAAAACGGCAGCGGCGTCACCTGCGCTTTCGCCTGTTTACGGCGATGCTCCACCGTGACCTCCATGCGGACTTCTGTTCCGGGAGCATGCTCGGATCCGAGATGCGCCAACGCCATGTAGCGCTTAAGCAGCGGTGACCAGCCGCCGCTCGTCGCGTAGCCCAGCTGCCTGTGACCGCCACGATCGTAAATCGGGACGCTGGTCCGCCACGCCTGCGTCGGAAGGCGCGGCGGCAAACCGACCTCGGCGTACAGCTGCTCGAGCGAGTCCCAGTCCACGGTCAGGCCCGTAAACTGCCACGCCGGTCCCCGCAGCCGCTCGGCCGCGAGCGCCGCCTGCCCGTTGTAGCGCTTCTTGTCGGTCGCGACGGTCCAGCCGAGGCCGAGCTCGAGCGGCGATGATTTCTGCGCCGCGATCAACGCATGCCGCGACGAGAAGTAGTCCACCTCGATCAGCAACAGGCCCGCCTCGATCCGTGCCACGTCGAGTGCCAGCATTCCCGCCGGGGTGATGCCGAACGGCCTGCCCGTTTCGAACACCGCATCCCACAACGGCACCGCCTGCGCCGCGTCCACCCACACTTCGTAGCCGAGGTCGCCGGTGTAGCCGGTGCGCGAAATGGTCACGGGAATGCCGCGGATCTTGGCGCTGGTCAGCCGGAAGTATTTGAGCGCCGAGAGGTCGCGCTCAGCGGCGATCTGAAGAATCTCGCGCGAGCTGGGACCCTGCAACGACAGCGCGGCCGTGGTCTCCGAGACG
>DATGVC010000052.1:0-2917 GCA_035300745.1 Gemmatimonadales bacterium
GAGGCACGGACACCGGCGCCATTCATGGCACCCCCGAATGCTTCGAGCGTCGCCTGGGCACGACGCCGGTACGACGGGTCACCCGTCACCTGCGCCAGGTGAGCCAGCAGGAGCGCCGTCGCGGCATTGGCACCGGGGAGCACGTCGTCGAACACGTGTTTGGTCCGGTCGCCCAGCGCCGGCAGTGAGGCCGGAGACGCATCGGTGGGCGCAACGTCGTAGTAGCCACCGAGGGGATCGGCATAGCCGCGCTCGACGATGCCGGCGAGATCGAGCGCGACATCGAGGTAGCGGGGCTCATTGCTGAGCTGGTGGGCCGCAAGGCACGCCGACGCCACCTGGACCTGGTCCTGGAGCATGCCCGGCGGCGTCGAGATCCTGGCCGCCGGAGCGCCGGTCGCGTGCCGGACACCCCAGCCGCGCGCGTAGGTCCGCTGCAACAGGGCATCGAGAGTGGCGCGCGCGCGACTCACCACCGCGGGCTCTCCAAGCGTCGCGGCAGCCACCATGACGTGCTCGATGACGTACGCCTCCTGATCGACGAAGACCTCTTCATCAAGAGACAACTCGGTTGCCAGGTTGCGGACCAGAGCACGGCCGGCCTCGCGATAGCGCGGCTCGCCGGTCGCGGCCCACGCCTTCGCGAGGGTTCCGGCGAGTGCCGCACGGACCAGCCGCTGTGGATCTTCCCCCAGCGTGCCGGCCGCGGTGTCGAGCATGAGATCCAACGCGCGGACGGCAGACGCCCGTGCCGTCGTGTCTCCAGATAGCATCAGCGCCGTGGCCTCGACGTGCATCACGCTGCCCGCGGCGGCATGACTGCGGACCGCGTCATCCAGCTCGCGCGTGACCGCGACGATCCCTTGCTGCACCAACGATGGCCGCAGCACGCCGTGCGCCTCGCCGGTGCCCGACAGCACCAGCTGCCGCAGCGCCGCGGCCTGCTGCAGGATGAACGCGCGTTGATCGCGGTAGCGCTTCGCGACCTCGGGCAACAATTGCTTCAGCCCCCGACCCGTGATGGGATCGTCGGCGGGGAAATAGGTGCCGCCGAAGAACGGCGAGCCATCGGCGGTGAGGAATACCGTGAGCGGCCACCCATGCAGTCCCGCCAGCCGTTCGACGGCCGCCTGGTAGCGCTGGGCGACGTCGGGTCGCTCGTCGCGGTCCACGCGAATCGGCACGAACAGCGCGTTGATGAGCGCGCCGATCTCCCGGTCGGTGTAGATCTCGCGATCGGTTTCTGCGCACCAGCGACAGGCATCGCTGCCGATGTACAGGAGAACGGGACGATCGAGCTTCGCGGCGAGCGCGAAGGCGTCGCGTCCCCACGGTTGCCAGCGGACAGGTTGGCGCGATGCGCGCGAGAGGTAAGTCGTCCCCGAGTTGGCCATCAGATTGGTAAACGGCCCACGCTCGCCGAGACATGCCGATTGGACGGCGCAGAAAACGAAGACCAAAAACCGGGTGTGCATCGAGCCGCGCACGCGGAGAAATACCCCGCCTGCCGTCCAGGCGTGCCGCTATATTGCCGGTATGACCTACGTGACCATAACCCCCAAGTCGAACGGTCCCCTCATCATCGAGGGCCCGGTGCGGATCGTGACGCCCGACGGGAGGGAACTGACGCCCCCGCCCCGGAAAGACGGCAAACCGGCGGAAGTCGTTGTGCTGTGCAGATGTGGGGGCTCGGCGACGAAACCCTTTTGTGACGGAACGCACAAACGCAATGGGTTTCAGGACGGTCCGGTTACCCCCGGCTAGCACGACCTTATTATGTTGTCTGGCGCTGCAGACTTCCCGTTCCCCCCCGTCCCCCTGAACTGGAGGAGCGACCGACAATGGCAAAGGGAAAGAGCCCAATGGCCGCGGATGAGGGTTACTGCGTGAAGTGTAAGGCGAAGCGGAAGATCTCGAACCCCCAGCAGGTGAAGATGGCCAACGGCCGCCCCGCGCTAAAGGGTGTTTGTCCGGTATGCGGGACGGGAATGTTCAAGATCCTGCCGCCCAAGTAACCGCCCGGTCTCTCATTTACGTGCCCCCGACGACGCTGGTCGGGGGCGCGTTGTCTTATAGCGCAGCGTGTAACAGGCGGAGCCCACGTCCCGGCAGTAGTAGGCCAGAATCTCGAGCTTGGCGAACTCGCCAGCGGCGGTGCGAATGGCATAGACGTGATGCTTGGACGTCAGCAGGTGCGACCACATGCTGTAGTCGTACCACTTCCCGAAGCCCGCATTCGCGGTGTCGCCGCTGAAGCTGGTTGCGACGTACCCCTCGCGCGGCAGCTCTGCGACCGAATCGAAGCTCACGAGCCCGAGGTCGATGACTCCGGCGCCGAGCGCGGTAATGACGTGATTGCGTCTAAAGGCGATGTCGCCCCACCAGCGCCACTCATCGCCGCGCGAGGCATCGAGCGTGTACGTGCTATCGCCATGCGGCCCGATTTCATAGGGCGGAAACTCTGGCTTACTGAACGAACCGATCAACAAGGACGCCACAAGCAACAGAAACGCCACCGCCATCGTCCACACCAGCAGCGGAGCCTTCAAGCCTCCGCCATGAACGGATACCATGGGTCGCGCGGCGGGACGAAATTCTCCTTGATCGCCCGGGCGCTGGTCCAGCGAATCAAGTTGAGCAGGCTGCCCGCCTTGTCGTTCGTGCCGCTGGCACGCCCGCCTCCGAACGGCTGCTGCCCCACGACCGCACCCGTCGGCTTGTCGTTCTTGTAAAAGTTGCCGGCGGAATAACGCAGCGCCGCGTCTGCCTCGGCGAGCGCCACGCGGTCCTGCGCGAAGACACCACCGGTAAGCGCGTAGGGCGATGTCCGGTCTACGAGCGCCAGCGTTTCCTTCCACTGTTTGTCCGGATAGACGTACAGCGACAGCACCGGTCCGAAGATTTCTTCGCACATGGT
>DATGVC010000053.1:0-11347 GCA_035300745.1 Gemmatimonadales bacterium
CGTCTCGATATCTACGTTTCGGGCGTGAACTATCTCGGCATGCCCGGCCGCAACGTGCTGTATATCAACAACGGTGACGGCACGTTCACCGACCGCGCCGCCGAGTATGGACTCGCCTTCTCCGGCTACTCGACTCAGGCCGCGTTTTTCGATTATGACGGCGATGGCGACCTCGACATGTACCTGCTGAACAGCTCCACTTTTTCAGAGCGCGCGGCCAGCCCAAGCACGAGCCGCACGGTTCGCAACGCGAAGGCCGGTGACCGGCTCTATCGCAATGACCGCGGCCACTTCGTCGACGTCAGCGCCGCCGCCCATATCTACGGCGGCGTGGAAGGTTTCGGACTTGGGGTCGTCGTCAGCGACGTGAATCTCGACGGTTGTCCCGACATCTACATCGCCAACGATTTTCCCGAGAACGATTTTCTCTACCTCAACAACTGCAACGGCACGTTCACCGAATCGATTGCGCAGGCAACGGGACACACGAGCCGGTTCTCCATGGGTGCCGACGCGGCGGACTTCAACAACGACGGCCGGCCCGATATCGCCGTCGTCGACATGCTTCCCGACAGCGAGCGCATCCTGAAGAGTGCCCAGTCGGCGGAGAACTACGAGTTGTTCAATCGGTATCGGGCGGCGGGTTATCACTATCAGTATGCGCGCAACACCCTCCAGCTGAATCGCGGGGTACTGAACGGGAGACTGCGGTTCAGTGACATCGGCCTTCTCGCGGGGATCGCCGCGACCGACTGGAGCTGGGCGCCGCTCTTCGCCGACTTCGACAACGACGGCCGCAAAGACCTTTTCGTCACCACCGGCATCTACCACCGGCCGAACGATCTCGACTACATCGCGTCGCTGGATAGCGGGCCCCCTCGGGTCGCGAAGATGCCGCACATTCCGCAGCCGAATTACGCGTTCCATAACAACGGCGACTTGACGTTCACCAATCTGGCCGCCGCCTGGGGGCTCGGCGCTGCGGGATTCTCGAACGGCGCCGCGTACGTCGACCTCGACAACGACGGCGCGCTCGATCTGGTCGTGAACAATCTCAATGCGCCCGCCACGATCTACCGCAATCGGGCACGCGACCTGGACAGTGCCGATCACCATTTTCTCACGGTGACACTGCGCGGGTCCGGCGCCAACACCGCCGGCGTGGGGGCCAAGGTCATGATCGCCGGCCCTGGCCACCAACTTGTAGAGGTGATGCCGACGCGCGGCTTCGAATCGGCTGTGGACCCGCGCGCCCATTTCGGGTTGGGTTCCGCGCGGAGCGTGGATTCGTTGATCGTCGTCTGGCCCGATCGGCGCTTCCAGGTCCTGACGAACGTTGCCCCGAATCGCTTCATCACCGTGTCCCAGACGGACGCGGCGGGCCGCTACCCATACGCGCGTTCATCAATCAGTCCTCTGTTCAGCGACCTGAGCGCGCAGGTCGCCATCCCGTACAAACACCAGGAGAACACGTTCTTCGACTTCAGCCGCGAACCGCTGATGCCGCACCTGCTCTCAACCGAGGGCCCAGCGCTCGCCGTCGCCGACGTCAACGGCGACGGTCGGGACGACATCTACGTCGGGGGCGCTAAGTGGCAGGCCGGCGAGCTCTTCCTGCAGGACCCAGACGGCCGTTTCCACGCCGCGTCCGAACCCGCCTTTCGCGCCGACAGTCTGGACGAAGACGTGGACGCCGCTTTTTTCGACGCCGACGGCGACGGCGACCTCGATCTCTACGTCGTGAGCGGCGGCAACGAATTCTGGGAAGGAGCGCCGCTGCGCGACCGGCTGTATCTGAACGACGGCTACGGAAATTTCCGCCGCTCCGAAGATGCGCTTCCCGATTTTGTCCACAATGGGTCGTGCGTCGCGCCCGCGGATTTCGATGGGGACGGGGACATCGATCTGTTCGTCGGCAGCCGCGTCGTGGCGCGGCAGTATGGAGTCGCGCCGCGAAGCTATTTGCTGGAGAACGATGGGCACGGGCACTTTCGCGACGTCACCAGCGAGAAGGCTCCCGGGCTCGACTCAGTTGGAATGGTCACGCGGGCGACGTGGGTCGACTACGACGGCGACGGCAAGCTCGACCTGATCGTCGTCGGCGAATGGATGCCGGTGCGCGTGTTCCACCAGGAGAACGGCCGATTCGTGGATCGCACCGGCGAGGCGGGGTTCACAGGCACGAACGGCTGGTGGACCAGCATCCAAGCAGCCGACCTGAATGGCGATGGCCGCCCCGATCTCGTGCTCGGCAATCTCGGCTTGAACTCGTTCATCCGCGCGTCGCACGCGGAGCCGGCTCGGCTGTATGTGGGCGATTTCTTCAATACGGGCAGCCTGGTGCAGATCCTCACGTCATATCGGCACGGTGTCAGCTATCCACTGGCGGGACGTGACGAGCTGCTACAGGTGATGCCGTCGCTGCGCAGCCGCTATCCCACGTACGCGTCGTTCGGCGCGAGCCGGATTCAGAACATCATCCCGGGCAAAGCCTTGAGAAAGGCGCGCGTGCTCGAGGCCGACACGTTCGCCAGCGCGATCGCGCTGAACCGAGGGGACGGGACCTTTGAGCTGCATGCGCTCCCCACCGAGGCACAATTCGCTCCCATCTACGCCTCGCTGGCGGGCGATTTCGATGGCGACGGGAAGATCGATCTCGTCACCGCCGGCAACTTCTTTGGCGTGACGCCAGTGGAGGGCCGCTACGACGCGAGCTACGGTCTCTTGTTACGCGGTGATGGCCGAGGCGGATTGGCCGCAGTGGACATGGAGCGGAGCGGGCTCGCGATCGACGGCCAGGTCCGGCACATGGCGCTGCTCCGGCGCGCGAACGGAAGCAGGGTGATTGTGGTGGCGAAGAACGCCGACCGACTGCAGCTAGAGCAGGTACCCTCGCTTCATTAGGTTCTGCGCCGACGCCGCGTAGCCCCCTGAGTCCGGAAGATACCACCCCAGCGCGTCGGCAAGACGGTCGTAGATGTTGAACAGAGCGCAGACGTTGATAGCATCCTCGATGGCTTCATCGGAAAGACCGGTGGCACGCAACGGCGCGATATCGGGGGGATGCACGTCGTTCGGCCGCAGCGTGAGCTTCTCGAGGAATCCCAGCGTCGAGCGCAGCTTCGCGTCGATGGGCGCGCTGCGCCAATCGTCCAGTACGGCCTTCACGACTGTGTCGTCCTGCAGAGCCAGCGACGCGACCGCGCCGTGGGACTCCGTTCAGAAGACGCATTGATTGAGGCGCGACGTGAACGCGGCGAACAGCTCACGCTCGCCGACGCTCCACTCGGACGGCCCGCGCATCACCGCCTGTGTCCACGCGCACTGGGGCGCGCCGAAGAACTCGGGCCGGTACATCAGGGTCTTCACGACGTCCGGGACGCGGCGGCCACTGATTAGCCGGATCAGCGCCAGCTTGAGCTTCTGCGGCAGCCGATGACGGTGCTCGATCGCGCGGACGCGCATCAGTCCGGCTCCTGGCCGCGCAGGGCGGCCATCCCCCGGTCGAGGCGGTGCAGCGCAGCCCCCACCGCAGCGGCGACAGTGATCTCGAAGAGGCTGTCGTCGGACTGACCGGCGCTCTGCAAGGCCGCAATGTCGTCGTCGGTGACTCTGTACGCGTGATGTGCCACTTTCTCCACGTACCTGGTGAATGCCGGTGGGACGCCATCATGCGCCCCACGAGCGAGTTCCAGAACGGCGCGGCGTAACGCTTCGGGGGTCTCTCCGGGGGCGTTCAGTACTGCATCCACGAGCCGTTTTCGCAAATCGTCGTAGCGCATACCGGAATGTACGCTTTCCTCTAATCCTTGACACCCTCCCGACCGGGCTGCCTTTTGGACTTCCCATTCCAGTTCTCACTGTCACAGCCTGCGAGGTCGTATGCGCCGTATTCATCATTTGACGTGCGCGCTCCTGGCCCTGTCCTGGACCGCACCACTCGTCGCGCAGCAACCCACCCACACCATTCGCGGACGCATCACAGACAACAGCACACAACAACCGATCGTCGGGGTGGTCGTCACGGTAGGCGGCCGCAGCGCCATCACGCAGAGCGACGGTCGCTACACGATCACCGGAGTACCAGGCGGCAGCGACTTGCTGCATGCCAGACTCATCGGGTACCAGCCCGCGAACCAGCCCGTCATGGTCGCGGGCGACGAGACGGTGGTCGTCGACGTTGCGCTGACCCCATCGGCGGTCGGCCTGTCGGCAGTCGTCGTCACCGGGTACGGTGTGCAGCGCGTCGGCGACATCACCGGGTCCGTCACCGCCGTGAGCGACTCGCAGTTCAACACCGGCCGCGTCGTCAGCCCGCAGATGCTCATTCAGAGCAAGGTGGCGGGCGTGCAGGTCGTCGATAACAACGACCCTGGCGGCGGCCTTTCGCTGCGAATTCGCGGTCCCACCTCGGTGACGGCCAGCAGTGAGCCACTCTACGTGGTCGACGGCGTTCCGCTGGGCACCGGATCGGGCGGCGGGCTGTCCGCGGGCCGCGATCCCCTGAATTTCCTCAACCCGAACGACATCCAGGACATGACCGTTCTGCGCGACGCGTCGGCCGCGGCGATTTACGGAACGAACGCCGCCAACGGGGTCGTGTTGATCCAGACGAAAGCGGGGCGAGGGACGCAGGGCTCCCAGTTCGAGTACAACAGCAGCGCGTCCGCGTCGTCGGTCACCAGGCTTCCGGACATGCTGAGCTCGTCGCAGTTCGCCGCTGCCGTCGCGCAGTATGCGCCTGGGCGAGTCGACTCGCTGCGCGGCGTCAACACCGACTGGTTCAGCAAGATCGATCGCACCGCGTACGGACAGGAACACAATTTCTCCTTCACCAACGGCGGCGCCGATAACAGCTATCGCCTCTCTGTCGGGTACTTGAAGCAGGACGGGGTCATTCGCGCCAGTTCGGTGGACCGGGTTTCGTTGGGCTTCAACTATCGCCAAAACTTGTCCGATCGTCTGAACCTGCGGACCGGCATTCGGGGATCGCGCACGCTCGACCGGTTCACCCCAGGTGACGTGCTCGGCAACGCGGCCGCGATGGCACCGACGCAGCCGGTCTTGGATCCGACCAGCGCGACCGGCTACTGGGACTGGCGCACGACCAACGCAGCCCCGACCAATCCGCTGTCGATTCTCGCGCTCGCCAGCGATCGCGGGACGACATGGAGGAGCGTGGGCAACGCGAGCGCCGAGTACAAGCTGCCGTTCCTCCAGGGCCTGACGGGCAATCTCAACGTCGGCTACGACCTCACCAAGGCCGACAGAACGACGTTCTACTCGAGCACCATCGCGTCCCAGGTGCGGCAGGGTCAGGGGAGCTTCTCGTTACAGAACAACAGCCAGGGAACGTCGGTCCTCGAGACCTACCTGGGGTACGCGCCGGCGCAGGAAGCGGGACCCGGGAGAATCAATGCGGTCGCCGGTTACTCGTTTACACAGTCACACGCCGAATACCCACGACTCGATGAAACCGGCCTCAGCAGCAATCTGCTCGGCCCCAATGGCATTCCCACGGCCGTGAACGTACGCAGCACCCTGTTCATCAACGACTACAAGTTGATCTCCTTCTTTGGACGGCTGAACTACAACATCAACGACAAGTACCTCGCCGGTCTCAGCCTGCGGCGCGACGGATCGTCGCGCTTCGGCCCGGGCAATCAATGGGGCACCTTCCCATCAGTGGCGGTGGCTTGGCGGCTTTCACAGGAACCCTTCATGCAGGGACGTTGGGGATTGTCAGACCTGAAGCTCCGGGCTTCGTGGGCGCGCACCGGCAACCAGTCGTTCGGCGACTACCTCGCGTACTCGACGTACACGTACAGCGACGCGCAAACGCAGGTGCAGTTCGGCAACACCTTCACCCCGACGATTCGTCCGAGCGCGGTCGATGAAAACATTCATTGGGAAAAGACCAGCGCGTACAACGTCGGCCTGGATTTTGGCTTCAGCAATCAGCGCTACAGCGGCACGATCGATTGGTATACGAAGAACACGAGTGACCTGATCTTCTTCATTCCGATCGCCGCCGGCACGAACCTCGGCAACTTCATCACGACCAACATCGGCAGCATGAAGAACAAAGGCTATGAGCTCAGCCTCAACGCCGACGTGTTGCCCCGCAGCCGGACGGGGTTCAGCTGGACGGCAACGATCACCGCCGCTCACAACACCAATCAGCTCCTCTCCATCAACCCGAACAAGAGTGTGACGCGGGTGCTCACCGGCAATATCTCGGGCGGCGTGGGCAACTTCGTTCAGGAGCTGGAGCCGGGCGTGCCGGTCAACTCGTTCTGGGTCTATCAGCAGAAGTACGGCGCGAACGGCAAGCCGATCTACAGCGACACGCTGACCAACATGTACGTCGATCGGAACGGCGACGGCGTCATCAACGACTCCGACCGCCGCCCGTTCCATGATCCGGCGCCGAAATGGATCCTGGGGCACTCGTCCTACTTCACCTACAAGCACTTCGACGGGAGCTTCACGCTGCGGGCCTACCTGGGGAACTGGGTCTACAACAACGTCGCGTCGTCTCAAGGCGCCTATCAGAACCTGACGGGTTCGGCGATGCCGAGTAACCTGCACCGCTCGGTCCTGACGACGGGGTTCATT
The DNA here is from genome assembly GCA_035300745.1 of Gemmatimonadales bacterium. Taxonomy (GTDB): domain Bacteria; phylum Gemmatimonadota; class Gemmatimonadetes; order Gemmatimonadales; family GWC2-71-9; genus 20CM-2-65-7. The sequence goes on from DATGVC010000053.1 coordinate 6,619, forward strand.
GTTCCGCAGTACTACTCGGATTATTTCGTGGAAGACGCCTCGTTCATCCGCATGGACAACATCACGCTGGCCTATGGTTTCACCTATCGCGACCAGCCGCTGCGGCTGTTCGGCACGGTACAGAACGCCTTCACACTCACCGGCTATACTGGCGTCGATCCGACCTCGGGCCTCAACGGGATAGACAACAACATCTATCCGCGCTCACGCACCTTCACCACCGGCCTGAGCGTCCGGTTTTAGGGGGGATGGAGAAATGAACCGCACAATCAAGATTGCCGGCGTCGCCGCCCTCCTCCTGACCGTGGCGGGGAGCGGCTGCACCGATCCGACGGTTGCTCCGAAGAGCACCGTCACGAGCGCGAACATTTTCAACGATCCGAACTCCTACCGCGCGTTCCTCGCCAAGATTTACGGGGGGCTGATCGTCACGGGACAGCGCGGACCTGACGGGAACCCCGACATCGGCGGTATCGACGAGGGGTTCGGAGAATACCTGCGGCTCTATTGGTATCTGCAGGAAATGCCGACGGACGAAGCCGTGATCGGGTGGAACGATCCCGGGCTCCCCGACCTCAACACGGGGACGTGGGGTGCGAGCAACAGCATGGTCAACGCGATGTACTATCGCGTCTTCTACCAGGTGATGCTGGTAAACGAGTTCCTGCGCCAGAGCACCGACGCGAAGCTCGACTCGCGCGGCCAGATCGATCCGACGCTGCGCACCAACGTCCACTTCTACCGCGCCGAAGCCCGGTTCCTGCGGGCGCTGAGCTACTGGCACGGCCTCGATCTCTTCGCCAACATCCCGCTGGTGACCGAGAACGATCCCCTCGGATCGACGCCGCCCAAGCAAGCGACGCGCGCGGCCATCTATGCGTACGTGTTGAGCGAGCTCAACGCCATCATCAGCCAACTGCCGCCGAAGGGGGCGTCGACCTATGGTCGTGCGACGCCCGAAACGGCGCACATGCTGCTCGCCAAGCTGTACTTGAACGCCGGCGTGTACACTGGGACAACCAACTATCCCGGTGCCGTCAGCGAGGCGCAGGCGGTCATCGCCGGAGGCTACACGCTCGACCCCAGCTTCGTGCACAACTTCCAAGCCGATAACAACACCTCTCTCGAGCTGGTTTTTGTCGCCCCGCAGGACGGTGCCAAGACACAGACATGGGGCGGCATGACTTTCCTGGTCCACGCCGGGTGCGGTGGCAGCATGAAGGCAGACAGCTCCGGGATCGATTACTGCTGGGGTGGCTACCGCATGAAGCAGCAGATCTACCGTTCGTTTGCTCTAGCGGACGGACGGGGCTCGTTCTTCTATAAGACCGGCCAGACCGATTCGGTGAGCGATCGAGGTGATTTCACCAAAGGCATCGCGGCGCCCAAGTTCACAAACAGGACATCCGGCGGAGGTGCCGGCGCGCAAAAGGGAATGGTGGATACCGATTTCCCGATCTTCCGCCTTGCCGATGCGTACCTGATCTACGTGGAAGCCAACATTCGGGGCGGCGGCGGCACCGCGGCCACGGCGCTGGGCTACCTCAACGCCATCCGGCAGCGTGCCTACGGGAACACGAGCGCCAACTTCGCCGCGCTCCCTCCCGTGGACACGATCCTAGCCGAGCGTGGCCGCGAGCTGATGTTCGAGGCCCAGCGTCGTACCGACCTCGTGCGCTTCGGGGTGTTCAGCGGCGGTACGTACCTTTGGGCGTGGAAGGGCGGCACTGCGGGTGGAACCGCAATCCCGGCGTCCCACGATCTGTATCCGCTGCCGGCGAATGAGCTGATCGCGAACCCGAACCTGAAGCAGAACCCGGGCTACTGAGCCTCCCCGCCGTGTTGCGACTCCTCACGGCGGGCGTTGTGCTATTGGCGTTGGCATGCAGTGACAAGGGGGTCCTGACACCATCACCGGGACCCCCTCCACCGCCACGACCCGGTCTTCCCACCACCTATCGCCCCAGCGGGCACATGGCTGCGGGCGATGTGTTCGTGCACCTCTTCGAATGGAAGTGGACGGATATCGCGAGCGAATGCGAGAATGTGCTCGGTCCGGCCGGCTTCAAAGCCGTCCAGATCTCGCCGCCCGAAGAACACAGCATCGTCCCGAGCCACGACTGGAGCGAGCGCTATCAGCCGGTGAGCTACAGCATCGCCCGCAGCCGCTCGGGAACGGGCATCGAGTTCACGGACATGGTGACCCGCTGCAATGCCGTGGGCGTCGGCATCATTGTGGACGCCGTGATCAACCACATGACGAACTACCCCAGCCCCGGCGTCGGCAGCAACGGTACGCATTACTCCAAGTACAGCTATCCTGGACTCTACACGGCGAGCGATTTCCATACGCCGTGCCTCGTGAACAACTACCAGGACGCCGCGAACGTGCAGGACTGCGAGCTGCTCGGGCTGCCGGACTTGAACACCGGCCTGCCGTCCGTGCGCCAAACGATCGCTGACTACCTGCTGATGCTCGGGCGCCTCGGCGTGGCCGGATTCCGCATCGATGCCGCGAAACACATCCAGCAGGTCGAGCTGGATGACATCCTCAGTCGCGTGAACTCCACGCTGACGGCTGAAGGCAGACCGCTGCCCTATGTCTTTCTCGAAGTCATCGGCGGGAGCGGCGAGGCGCTCTCACCCCGCGATTACTTCGGCGAGGGCTACAGCTCGGGCGGCGCCGCCGATATCACCGAGTTCACGTTCGTCGGCGTCGGTAACAAGTTCCGCGGCATCAATGGCGAGCGCATCTCGCAGCTGAACCCCAACGGGCCTCCGGGCAGTCAGTTCTCGGAAGCGGCCTGGGGCATCATGCCCTCCAACAAGGCCGTTGTCTTCCTGCAGAACCACGACACCCAGCATCAATGCGGCCTCAGTTACCGCGATGGCAATGTCTTTCGCATGGCCAACCTGTGGATGCTGGCGCAGCCATATGGCTATGCGTCGATCCTGTCGAGCTACGCGTTCGACTGCCCCTCCGGCAACGCGATGGGCCCGCCGTCCGATGCGAACGGCTGGACCACCGCAGTCTCGTGCGCGTCGAGTCTGGAAACCGCCACCATCGGCCAATGGGTCTGCGAGCATCGCGATCCGTCGATCTTGAAGATGGTAAGCTTCCGCCACGTCGTGGCCGGGAGTGACATCAACCACTGGTGGGACAACGGCACGAATTCCATCGCGTTTTCGCGCGGCGACAAGGGCTTCGTCGCGATCAATAACGACACCACGAGCCTGAATACCACGATCACTACCGGCATGGCGGCGGGCACCTATTTGGATTTGATCGCCGGCAACCCCGTGCAGATAGATTCGAGCCACGCCATTCATCTCACTCTTCCCGCGAGATCCGCCATTGCGATCGATACTGCTACTCGTCAGTAGTGCGGTCTGCCTTACCGCTTCCGCGCCTGCCCAACAACGTCGCGACATCGCCCGGTGGAAGCGCCAGGCGCAGCACGTCACGATCATCCGCGACGACTGGGGCATCGCGCATGTCTACGGCAAGACCGATGCGGACGCCGTCTTCGGCATGGAGTACGCCCAGGCCGAAGACGACTTCAATCGCATCGAGACCAATTACCTGAACTCTCTGGGACGACTGGCCGAAGCCGAAGGCTCCTCCGCGCTGTACACGGACTTGCGGCAACGGCTGTTCATCGATCCGGACTCGCTGCGCGCCGAATATCGGACCAGCCCGCCTTGGCTGAAGCGGCTCATGGACGCCTGTGCCGACGGTTTGAACTACTTCCTCTATAGGCACCCCGAGGTGAAGCCGCGCGTAATCACCCGCTTCGAGCCGTGGATGGCGCTGTCATTCACCGAAGGCAGCATCGGTGGCGATATCGAGCGGATAAACCCGCGAGACCTGGCGGCCTTGTATGCAGACTCGGTACGCGGCACCGGAGGGGACGACGACGATCTCGACTTCGATCCCTCGGGGTCGAACGGCATCGCCATCGCGCCGCGCCTGGCAGCCAACCACCATGCGCTGCTGTGGATCAATCCGCACACCTCGTTCTACTTCCGGTCCGAGCTTCAGATGGTAAGCGACGAGGGGCTCAACGCCTACGGCGCGGTGACGTGGGGACAGTTCTTCATCTATCAGGGGTTCAACCCGACCGCCGGCTGGATGCACACCTCGAGCGGCGTGGACAACATCGACGAGTTTCTCGAGAACCGGCCGCTCCGGTCCCGTGCGATCACGATTCAGTTCAAGACCGATACCGGAATGGCGCGAAAGACCTTCACGGTCTTCAACTCACACCATGGGCCGATCGTTCGCAAGGAAGGCGACCGGCTCGTCAGTGTGAGCCTGATGAGCAATCACGTGAATGCGCTGATCCAATCGTACTCGCGCACCAAGGCGCGCGACCTCGATGCCTTTCGCCGCAGCATGGATCTGCACACGAATTCATCGAACAACACCGTGTTCGCCGACGCGTCAGGGAACATCGCCTACTTCCACTCGAACTACATTCCCCGCCGCGATACCTCCTTCGACTGGACCCGGCCGGTGGACGGCAGCGACCCCCGGACCGCCTACCACGGTGTGCTGTCGTTCGACGAGACGCCCAACGTCGTGAATCCTTCGAGCGCCTGGGTCTACAACTCGAACAACTGGCCGTGGTCGGCGGCAGGTTCGGGCGCGAGCCCCCGGCGTGAGAACTATCCGCGCTACGTCGAGACCGGTGGCGAAGAGACTGCGCGCGGTTATCACGCGCTCCGC
>DATGVC010000054.1:0-12174 GCA_035300745.1 Gemmatimonadales bacterium
GCGAGCGCGGGACGCAAGTCGTCCGGCCATTCCGACGTCAGCGTGAGCGGCACACCCGTCACAGGATGCGCGAATGAAAGGGCGGCGGCGTGCAACAGCTGGCGCGGCGCCAGCGCCTCGAGGCGTTCCGCTTCGTGTCGCACCGAGGGTGTCACGCGACGGCTGCCACCAAATGCGTATTCGCGATCACCGACGATCGGGCAGCCGACGTGCGCCAAATGCACGCGAATCTGGTGCGTGCGGCCGGTGCCGAGTCGGACGCGCAACAGATCGGTGTGCGCGAAGCGCGCCACGACGCTCGCGTGCGTCACGGCGTGACGGCCGCCCTGCGCGACCGTCATGCGCTTGCGCTCTTTAGGATGCCGCGCGATGGGCGCTTCGATGTCGACCGGGCTTTTCCGCAGGTGGCCCCACACGAGCGCGGCGTACACGCGTTTGACGGCGCGCCGCTCGATGGCGCCAGCCAGCCGGCGGTGCGCGAGATCGCTCTTCGCGACGACCAGGAGTCCCGAGGTGTCACGGTCGAGGCGATGCACGATTCCCGGGCGGCCTTCGGTCGCAGCTCCCCCGGTCGACAGCTCGGTGCCCCGCTCGACCAGCACATTCACCAGCGTATCGTTCCAGTGGCCGGGACCGGGATGCACGACGAGTCCCGCGGGTTTGTCGAGCACGGCGAGATGCTCGTCTTCGTAGACAAAGGAAAGCTCGGCGTGGGCGGGTGCGTAGGTGCGCGGTGGCGGCTGATCGGGAGGAAGTTCGACGGTGACTTCGGCGCCGCGTTCGAGCACCGCGGAAGCGCGTAGCGCTTTGCCACGAGCGGTGACGCGCTTGTCGGCGATGAGACGTCCGGCCTGGGTGCGGGAGAGGGCGAGCTGGTCGGCGAGGAATCGATCTAAGCGTTCAGTACCTGCGACAACGCAGAACGTGATGTTCAAGGCTCTGCCGCGCGCGCCTCCTTCGCCCGTTGCTGCGCGCGGCCTTCCTGCCACAGCGAGAGTCCGAGTGCGATCGCGCCGATCGTGATGGCCGAATCGGCGACGTTGAACGTGGGCCAGCGCCAGGCGCCGATGCCGACGTCCACGAAATCGACGACGCCCTGAGCGCTCCGAATACGGTCGATCAAGTTGCCGACGGCGCCGCCGCACACCAGCGCCAGCGCGACCAGGCGGAACCGGTCGCCAGGGCGGGTGCCGCGCACGAGCGAGGCCAGTACGAACAGCGCGACGATGGCGAGGCCGAGGAAGATCCAGCGGGAGTTGTCACCCACATGCAGGCCGAACGCCGCGCCTTCGTTGTACACGAGGCGGAACTGCACGGCGTCGCCAATGACCCGGAGCGGCAGCCGCCGAGCCAGGAAGGATTCCGCAACCAGTTTGGTGACGAAGTCGGAAACGACGACTGCGACCGCCGTCACCCAGAACAGCCGTCGCTCAGCGGCGCTTACCATCTTCCTCTTTGGCCTTGCACTTGATGCAGAGGCGGGCGTGTGGGAGGGCGTCGAGGCGATCGAATCCGATCGGATCGCCGCATTGCTCGCAGCGACCGAAACGCTCGGGCGCACTGTACAGCCGGCGCAGCGCCTCATTCACGTGCCAGAGGTACCGCCCTTCCTGCGACGCGAACAGAAACGCCTTCTCGCGTTCCATTGCGTCGGTGCCTTGATCGGCCATGTGGAAGGAATAGCTCGAGAGATCGCCGTCGGAGGCCTGGAGGCTCGAGTTGAACGACTCGCCATAGTGGCCCAGCTCTTTGATGACACGGGCGCGCTCTTCGAGCAGCCGCTTTTCGAGATGCGTCAGCTGCTTTTTGTTCAGGCCGCTTTTGGCCTTCACCTTCGTGGACTTAGTCGGCATTATCTGGTTCCGCCCTTTCTTCCGTCGTGACGCCGGAGCGCAATCGTGACCCGGCGCCCCTCAATGTCTACTTCACGCTGCAAGTCGGGCTCGTCGAGCACCGCGCCTCCGCCCAACACCATGCGGCGCGCGAGCGTTTCGCCTTCCACGAACCCCGAAAACGCGCGCGTCGCGGCCACCACGTCCTCGGCGCCGGCGATGCTCAACTCGATGCGCGTCGTGTATTCGTATCCCGCCTCTTTGCGGAGGCGCTGCACGCGATTCACGACCTCGCGCGCCAATCCCTCCTGCACCAGGTCGTCGCTCAACGCGGGATCCAGCGCGACCACATACGGCCCATCGGTCTGCACCAGCCACTCGCTCGCGACTTCGCGCGTGACCGTCACGTCCTCCGGGCGGAATTCCCACGCACCGGTGCGCACCGTCCCGCCCTGCTCCAGCGTTTGTAACTCTGCGGCAGTCAATGCCGAAACGGCCGCGGCCGCCCGCGGCGTCTCCTTGCCATACCGCTTGCCGAGCGTCCGAAAGTTCGCTTTCCCGCGCAGCCGCACCAGATCATGATCGGATGCCACCACCTGGACGGTCTTTACGTTGACTTCGGCAGCCAGAATATCTAACAGGTCTGACAAGGCCGGGCCCTGGGCAGCCGCCGGCACAGCCAACTGCATCCGGGCCAGCGGCTGGCGGACCCGCAGATTACGCGATTCCCGTGCCGCCCGGGCCAGTGAGGCGAGGCGCCGGACCGTGGTCATAGCAGTGAGCAGCTCCGGCTCCCGGTGGCCCCGGTCGACCGGGAAGGGGGCGAGGTGCACGGAGGTCCCCGTCAGGGCCCGGTGCACCCAGTCAGAGATGAAGGGGGCCGCCGGGGCGAGCATTCGGACCGCGGCGACCAGCGCCTCGTGCAGCGTTTCCAGCGCGATCGGGTCGGTCGCGCGATCGGGCGCCCAGAAGCGCGGCCGATTGCGGCGGATGTACCAGCGCGACAGATCCTCCCCTACGAAATCCATGATCGCGCGGACGCCGGCGGTGACGTCGTAGGCGGACCACGCCTGCCGCACGCTCGCGACCACCTCGTCGAGGTGGGCGAGCAGCCAGCGATCCGCCGCCGGCCGCTGCCTGGGCGGCGTGGCGTCCTCCTCGGCGGGCGGATTCCAGTCCTGGCCGTAGCGGCGGAAGAAGTCGTAGGTCGAGCGCAGCGTATTCAGGAATCCGCCCGACACCTCCGGGATCTGTCGCTCATCGAAACGCTTCGGGAGCCAGACCTGACTCTGGCCCAGGAGGTAGAGCCGCACCGCATCGGCGCCGTGTTCGCCGATCACCTTCCACGGATCGATGACGTTGCCGCGACTCTTCGACATCTTCTGGCCGTGCACGTCGAGCACGTGCTCGTTCACGATCACGTGCTTGTAGACCATCGCATCGAACGCGGTGACGCCGATGGCGAGCAGTGAGTAGAACCAGCCGCGCGTTTGATCCACGCCTTCGCAGATGTAGTCGGCCGGAAAGTGCGCCTTGAAGTCCGCCTGATGCTCGAACGGGTAGTGCCACTGGGCGTAGGGCATCGAGCCCGAGTCGAACCAGGCGTCGATCACCTCGTTTACGCGGCGCATCGTCCCAGCGCACTCACGGCATGCCCAGGTGTAGGCATCGATGTACGGCTTGTGCGGATCGAAATCCGACGGGAGCGTTTTCCCCCAGCGCTCCGACAGCTCCTCGTAGGAGCCGATCACCTCGCGATGCTCGCGGTCCGCATCGCATTCCCACACGTTGAGCGGCGTGCCCCAATAGCGGTCGCGCGACAGGGCCCAGTCGACATTGTTCTCCAGCCATTCGCCGAAGCGACCGCTGCCCACCTCGGGCGGATGCCAATCGACCTCGGCGTTGACCTCCAGCATCCGCGTTTTTACCGCGGTGGTGCGGACGAACCAGGAGCTGCGGGCGTAGTAGATGAGCGGCGAATCGCAGCGCCAGCAGTGCGGATAGCTGTGAGCGTACGGCTTGGTCTCGAGCCACCGTCCATCGTGCTTCAGCCGGTCGATGATGAGGTGATTCGTTTCTTTGTTGGTGACGAGCTTGCCTTCGAGCTCCGGCCAGCGATTGCCGATGCCGCGGAAGGTGCCATCGGGCGCAACCGGATTGACGAACGCGAGTCCGTACTGCTGCGCCGTCGCGTAGTCGTCCGCGCCGAACGCCGGCGCCATATGCACGAGCCCGGTGCCTTCATCCGCCGATACGAACGAGCCCGCAACGACGACCGCCTTTTGACCCTCGGCCGGGAGCGGGACGACGTCGAGCGGGCGGATGTATTTCTGGCTGATCAGATCGCGGCCGGGATAGCTCGCCACGCGATGCGCCTGTGCCAGTGGCGCGCCATGCACATGCACATCGCCGGCGCGCTGCACGGCGGCGATGTAGCGCACACCCTGGATTTCCCACTCGCCGTACTCGATGTCGGGGTGAACCGCAACGGCGACGTTGGAGAGCAGCGTCCACGGGGTCGTCGTCCAGACGATCAGCTGGCGCGCGGTATCGCTGGCAAGGGGGAACGTGACGTAGACCGAATTGGTCTGGACCGTCTCGTACCCTTGAGCCACCTCGTGCGACGACAACGCGGTTCCGCAGCGAGGGCAATACGGCAGCACTTTGTGGCCGCGGTAGAGCAGCGCCTTCTCATACAACCGCTTGAGCAGCCACCACACCGTCTCGATGTAGTTGTTGCTGTAAGTGACGTAGGGATGCTCGTAATCGAGCCAGTAGCCGATGCGGTCCGACAACGACTCCCAATCGGTTTTGTATCTGAACACGCTGTCGCGGCACAGCTTGTTGAAGCGCTCGATGCCGTACGCCTCGATCTCGCGTTTGCCGTTGATGTTGAGCGCCTTCTCGACTTCGATCTCCACGGGAAGGCCGTGCGTGTCCCACCCGGCGATCCGCGTGACCCCCTGCCCCAGCATCGCATGAAAGCGGCAGATCAGGTCCTTCAGCGTGCGGGAGAAAACGTGGTGGATCCCGGGCCGGCCATTGGCGGTGGGCGGTCCCTCAAAGAAGATGAAGGGCGGCCCGTAGCGCGTCGCCTCGGTCACTCGGGTGAACAGCCGTTCGTGCTTCCACGTCGCGAGCAGCTGCTTCTCCAGCTGGTCGATCGACTGAGTCGGGTCGGATGGCGGGTACGGCATTACCGCAGCTGCTCCAGCACGCCGCGCACGACCGCCGCGAGCTTGGGCTCGGCGCCGCGCGCGACGGCAATGATCTGCTCGACCGACGTCGGCTCGAGCGCGTCCGGCAAACAATTATCGGTGATGATCGAGAGCCCGAGCACACGCATGCCTTGATGGATCGCGGTGATCACTTCGGGCACCGTGCTCATGCCGACGACATCCGCGCCCATCGCGCGCAGCATGCGATACTCGGCGCGCGTCTCCAGATTCGGGCCCGGCACCGCGACGTAAACGCCCTCACGCAACACGATCTTGTGCTCGAGCGCGACGTCGCGCGCGAGTTTGCGCAGGTCGGGATCGTACGCGGCCGACATGTCGGGGAAGCGCGGGCCTTCGGCATCGACGTTGGGACCCGCCAGCGGATTGTCGCCGAGCAGGTTGATATGGTCGGAGATGAGGACGAGGTCGCCCGTGGACCAGAGCGGATGCATGCCGCCGGAGACATTGGAGACGATCAGCGTCTTGGCGCCCAACGCCCGCAGCACACGCACCGGAAACGCGACCTGCTGCAGCGCGTAGCCCTCGTAGCGATGAAACCGGCCCTGCATCATCGCGACCGTGCGTTTGCCAATGGGGCCGAAGAGCAGGCGGCCCGCATGCGTCTCCACCGTCGGCCGGGGGAAACCGGGAATGTCGGCGTACGGGATCGTGGTGTCGGCCTTCAGCTCGTCGGCCAACGCCCCGAGGCCCGTTCCCAGAATGACCGCGACTTCCGGAACGACCGCGGTCCGCGCCCGCACGGCGCGTACCGCTTCGGCAACCGTAGTCACCCGCGCTTACCGTCGAGGGCGCGCAGCTCGGCAAGCTGGCGCTCAAGCAGCGCGCGGAAGCCGCCGACGTATTGCTGGAACTGCCGCTCGGTTGCGGCCATGCGCGTCTGCACCGCGCTCTCTTCGTTTTTCGCTTCGTCGAGCAAGCGCTTCGCCTCCGCCTGGGCCTCGCGCACGATCACCTGCCCCTCGCGCTCGGCGGCGGCGCGCGTGTCCTGCCGCAGCTGCTGCGCGGCAACCAGCGCTTCGTTCATCGCCTTTTCGCGCTCGCGGAAGACGCGCAGCTGCTCCGTGATGGCGCCGATGCGCTCTTCGAGGATCTGGCGCTCGCGAATCGCGCGCTCCAGGGCGTCGGCGACGCGCATGCGGAAATCTTCCACGCCCACCGTGTCGTAGCCGCGCAGGGTCTTGCGAAACTCCTGCTTGCGGATATCGAGCGGCGTGAGGTTGAAGGCGTCGTCGCTCACGGCGTCTCCGCCCTCGGACCGAACAGGACGGTACCCAATCGGATCACCGTTGCTCCCTCCGCGACCGCTGAAGCGTAGTCGCCGGACATCCCCATCGAGAGGGTCGGCAGCCATACTCCTTCCTCCTCCTTGATCCTATCGCGCAGGACGCGCAGTCCCCGGAACGTCCGGCGTTGCACGTCCTCGTCATCGGTCAGTGGTGCCAACGTCATCAAACCTTCCAGCCGCAGACGCCCGAGCGCGGCGATCTGTCGCGCCAAGGCCGCCGCTGCGTCCGGCGCGCAACCGCTCTTTTGTGATTCGCGCGCCACGTTCACTTGCAACAACACGCGTTGTGGTGTCGTCGACCTGCGATCCAATTCGCGCGCCAGCTCGAGCGAGTCCAGCGAATGTACCAGATCGAACCGTCCCGCGGCGACTCGAGCCTTGTTCCGCTGCAGGTGCCCGATCAGGTGCCAGCGAATGCCGCTCAGATCCCGCACCGCGTCCTGTTTCTGCACCGCTTCCTGGACGCGGTTCTCACCGATGTCGGCGATGCCGGCGGCTGCCGCCGCGTGAATCGCGTCCGTCCCAAACCCCTTGGTCACGGCGACGATCGTGACCTGCTCCGCGCCGCGCCGCGCGAGCTCTCCCCTCACCTGCGCCAAACGCTCCGGGAGGGCCTCAAAACTCATAGCCGATCAATTTAACGCCTAAAGAGGCCCTGTACGCCCTCGGTTTCTAGGCGCCGAATGACGTCGGCGAGCGCCTTACTGGGATTCAAGTGGTAGGCCCGGCGCAGGTAATCCAGCGCCTTGCGCTGATCGCCGCGCACGGCGGCGGCGTTCCCCAGCTCCAGAAAGGCCACCGCGAACGACGTGGCAACCTGCTGCGCGGCAGGCTCGAGCTCCAGCGAATCCGGCCCGAACATCTTTCCCCACTGGAACACAGAATCGACGAGCACCGCGGTCCGAGCGGAATCCACCATCATCCCTTGAATGCCGCGCACGAACCGGCCCACCGTGTCGGCTCGCGGGACGATCTTGAAGACGAGCCCCTGGAACACGAGGTCTGGATCGAGGCCGAGCCACGAGCCCCGGCCCGACGAGACGCCGAATGTCACCGGCCGCCCGGCCGGCAGATAGGCGGCGATCGTATAGAAGATCACCTGGTCGGCAGTCCGAAGGATCTGTCCTTTGCGCAGCGGCAGCTCGAAGCTTCCCGCGCGGAACACTCCCGCATCACGCAGCTGCATCGGTTGCATCCCCTCGATGTCCTGTACCGACAGCGGCAACACGGGACCCGCCGGCGGTTGGGGCGGCGCCAGCGACCGGTAGACGGCGGGTGCGCGCGCGGGATCGAACGGCCGGACGGGACGCGCCGCCAATTGGATCAAATACCAATCGAGATTGGCAAGGGAGAGATTGATGAGCGTCACGTCCTGACGCAGCCCTTCTACCTCCTGCAGATACCACACCGGGAACGTGTCGTTGTCGCCAAAGCCGAACAGCACCCCGTACGGCTCGACCGATTGCAGCAGGTTGTAGGCGAAGTCGCGCGCGGCGGTGGCATCGGCGCCGCGCCGCGAGGCCGCGTTGAAGTTGGCGCCAAATGGCAGGACTGCGATGACGGCCCCCACGGCTATGGCCAGGCGTGAACGAGCGGCCAGCGACAACCGCCGCACGAGTCGCACGAGCCCAAACGCGACGAACACACCCCAGACTTGAAAGCTCACGACGAAGAAGTAATCGCGCTCGCGTACCTCGTGCTGGTCGATCGACGGGTACTGATCCCAGTACAGCGAGAACCCGGCCTTGAAGTTCATGTAGATCACGAGGCCGATCCCGGTGACGAGCCACAGCGCGCCGAGGAGATAGGCGATGCCGGGGTCTCGACGGCGCGCAAACTCGAATCCCACCGTTCCCAGCGAGACAAAGGCGAGCGCGACAATCACCATGGGGATGAGCGGCAATGAGCGGCCCCACTGCCACGTGCAGTACTGGAAAAAATTGAGGAGCTGCTGCCCGAAGATCTTCAGGGTGCGAGGACTCCCCGGCAACATCGGGTTGTCAAAGATGCCCCGGCTACCGAATTGCTCGCGCCGGATCACCGCGACCAGATTCTTCCACGTCTCAGGAGCCGCCTCGTTGAGTACGGGGTGCAAACCCGATCGGATATAGAGAAACGCGTAGATCGAGATTCCGGCTGCGGCGATGGCGATTGCCATGATCGGGAAGCTGCGCGAGCCGGCAAACATGCAGGCGACCACGGCCGTAACCAGCAGCGCGCCACCCAGCGCGATGAGGGGCGCGCTGCCCAGGCCGACGGCCACGAGCACGACCCACAACGCCGTGAGCGTGCCCCACTCCGCCCACTCCATGCGCCGCTCGTCGGCGTCGGCCGCAGGCAGCGCGCGCAGCGTGTACGCGATGAATAGCCACACAGCGGGCCCGACGAGCAGCGCGAGCAGGTGATTGCCGATCGAGAGCGCCGCGATGTAGACGATGAGCAGCAGGATGTGCGGCGCACGCGGCGTCCCTCTCATATCGCGCCACCGCAAACACAACCAGCAGATCGCCGCAATACTGAACGTCGCGAACGTGTAGACCTCGGTCTCGTTGCTGTTCTGCCATTCGGTGAAGGCGAACGCCGAAAGAATCGCTGCCGCGGCCGCCCCCCCCACGCGGAGGACCCGGTCCTCACCGGCGAGCAACCGGTGCGCCACGAGAAACAGGCATCCAGCGCCTGCCGCCGAGAAACAGGCGCTCATGAGATTCAGTCGCCAGGCGTATTGGCCGATCCGCACGACATCGGCCCAGACGTGGCCGACCAGCACGAAGAGTGGCGTGCCGGGCGGATGCGGAACCCCGAGGACCTTCGACGCCGTGATGAATTCGCCGGCATCCCACAGTGTCACTGTGGGTGCGAGGGTGATCACATAACCGATGAGGACCAGGAGGGCGACGACGGCGGCCTCCCGGTACGGAGGGCGAGGCGGCGAATCAGGTAGCAGGCTGTGTCACACGCTCGCCGCCCTCGAGATGAGAGACGGCACCCGAGAGCAGATCGCGCACCTGCTGCGGCGTAAGGTGGCGGTACAGCAGCCCGTGACTGGCGACGGAAATCGTCGACGTCTCCTCCGACACGACGAGCACGGTCGCATCGGTTTCCTCCGACAGCCCCAGCGCCGCGCGGTGGCGGGTGCCCAGCGATTTGTCGGCGACCTTGAACTGCGTGAGCGGCAGCACGCACCCCGCGCCGATGATGCGATCGCCGCGGATCAGGATCGCGCCATCGTGCAGTGGGGAGTACGGGGTGAAGATCGTCGTCAGGAGGTCGGCCGAGACTTTGGCTTCGACCGGCACGCCGGTCGTGATGAACTCTTCCAGCCCGATGTCGCCCTCGACGGCGATGAGCGCGCCCGTGCCCGCGCGTGAGAGCCGGTCCAGCGCCTCCGCAATCTCTTCCGCCACCGATTGCCGGTCGCTGCGCGAGAAGGCGCGCATGAAGCGTGATTGCCCCAGCCGCGCCAGCGCGTTGCGCAGCTCCGGCTGGAAGACGACGATCGCCGCGAACGCGCCGTACGTGAATACCACGCCGAGCAGGCTACTGATGATCGCGAACCTCGCGAACATGGCCACGAAGTACGTCAGCGAGAGGATCACGAGGCCGATCACGATCTGCATCGCGCGGGTCCCGACGAGGAACAGCAGGAAGCGGTAGATGACGAACGACACGAGCAGGATCTCGAACAGATCCGGCCAGAGTCGCGGCGACAGGAACTTGAACGCGTCGAAATTCATGTTGGCTTGGTCGTAGCGCCCGCCAGTGCAAGGGCTTCCCGTGCCAGGGCGACGTCGTGCACCCGGAACAGCCGCGCGCCCCGCTCCCAGGCGAGCGCGCAGGCAACGGCCGTGGCGCGATCGCGATCCTCCACGGGCCGGCCCGTCGCGGCACCCAAAAACCGCTTGCGCGACAGGCCGACGGCTACAGGATAGCCCAGGGCGACGATGGTTGCCAGTTCGTCCAGCAGCCGGAAGTTGTGGGTCGCCGTCTTGGCGAACCCAAAACCGGGATCTACGACGATCCGTTCGCGCGCGATGCCGCCCCGCTCGGCCTTCTCGGCCAGGCCGGCCAGCTCGGCGGCGACGTCCGGCGCGACATGATCGTACTTGGCCAGATCATCCATGGTCGCCGGCGTGCCGCGCATGTGCATCAGAATCACGCCCGCTTCCGCCCGCGCGGCGACCTCCCCGAGAGCGGGATCGAACCGCAGCCCCGACACGTCGTTGACCACCGCCGCTCCGGCATCGAGCGCGGCGCGCGCCACCTCGGCCTTGCGCGTATCGACGGAAATGGGGCCGGCGCCACGCTTCACGAGTCCCTCGATGACGGGCACCACGCGGGCAGTTTCTTCGTTGGCGGGAACCGGAGCGGCGCCGGGCCTGGTCGACTCACCCCCGACATCAATCAGCCGGCAGCCGTCTGCTCTCAGCTTTTCACCGTGCGCGATTGCAGCCGCTGCGGACGCGAGGTGACCTCCGTCGGAGAACGAGTCAGGCGTCACATTGATGATTCCGATGATCACGGGCTGTTCGAGCGACAGCTCCGCGTCTCGGATCGCCCACGCGCGCGGCGGCTCAGCGCGCGCGGCGAGCAGCTGGCCGAGGGCCGGCGCGAGCCGGGCGAGCTCCGCCGGGGCGCGGTCGTAACGGGCGAGCGGCGCGATGCGGCTCGCGGCGCCCGCGACGAGCGCCCAACCATCGCCCGTGAGCACGTCGGCGCCGGACCTCGCGCCCCAATGGACGAGCGCTTCGCGCTCGGCTTCGGTGATGTCTTCGATGAGAACGACGAGCGGCTGGATACCGATCGCGGCGAACCACGCCGGCTGTGCTTCCCATCCCCGCGCCGCGAGCGCCGCGCGCACCGCTTCCGGTGTCTGCGCGGCGAGCGCGGTGACTTTCACCGCAACGCCTGGACCACCTGGAGCCGCGCCGCCCGCAGCGCGTTTTCGACGTCCTGCGGTGAAACGAGATTGGGATTCTGGGCGCGGATGTCGCGTACCCGAATGAATTCGCGCTGCAGCTGATCCCGATCGGCCTGCGTCTCGATGACTGTGGCTTTAGCGCTCGCGAGCTGCGCTTCGGCCTGGCCGACCGACGCGGCGTAGTCGGCGTTATCAAGTCGCGCGATCACTTCCCCTTTCTGGACCTGCGAACCCTCGCTGACGTTCAACATCGCCAGCCGGCCCGGGATCTTCGCGGAGACCGCGGCTTTGGTGCGAGCCACGACGTAGCCGTTTGCCACCACCGCCACGTCGCCGCCGCCTCTCTTCGCCGCCGCTTCGCCGCCCGACGTGGTAACCGTCACCACCTGGACAGGAACCGCACCCCCGCGCCGCACCACCGCGATGACCACGACGAAGACGACGACCGCGGCGGCGGTCAACCACACGACGCGACCCAACGCCCGCCTGACCGCGGGCGGCGGGTCGTCGCGATTGATCCGAAGCTTGGAAAGGTCTGCGGCTGGGGGAGAGGCGGTCACGCCCCGGCAGGCTCAGGCGGCGGATTGCGCAAGATCCCTCCCGACGTGCGCTCGCCTCTCGCCTTTTCCTTCTCCGGCTCTCCACCGTCGACGCGCGGGGGCGGCGCCGGCGGCACGTACGGCGGTAGCGGCTGGCCTGCGATCACCATCTCGACCATCTCACGCTCCAGCGTCTCACGCTCCAGCAGAGCCGCGGCCAGACGATCGAGCGCGGCGCGCCGCTCGCTCACGATCCGCGCCGCCTCGCTGTAGGCGCGCGTGAGGATGTTCTTCACTTCCTCGTCGACGATCTGCGCCGTGCGATCGGAAATCTCCCGGCGCTGCACCACTTCGCGGCCCA
>DATGVC010000055.1:0-3255 GCA_035300745.1 Gemmatimonadales bacterium
CTAACGGGTCCGGAATAATAGGTGTCGCGCGAATCGTTCGACGACGCCCGCATCTCCAAGACACTTTCGGGGAGGTAGTCCAGATGAACCGCAAGGGTTTCACACTGATCGAGCTTCTGATCGTGGTCGTGATCATCGGCATTTTGGCCGCGATCGCGATTCCGAAGTTCGCGAACACGAAGGAAAAGGCGTATCTCGCCTCGATGAAGTCGGATCTGCGCAACCTGATTACTGCTGAAGAGGCGTATTTCGCCGACTCGGTGAAGTACACGAGCAACCTGGGTACGGCGTACGCGACGACCAGCGGCGTGGTTGGCCCCACCATTACGGTGACGGCTAACGGGTTCACCGCGAACGTGACCCACACCACGACCACGAAGACCTGTTCGATCTATGTCGGGACGACGTCGCTGGCGCCTGCCACCAAGGAAGGCGAGCCGAAGTGCGCGTAAGGCCTCTGGCCTGACGCAGGAGGGCGGCGGGGGAGACCCCGCCGCTCTTTTTTGTCTTCGGCTTATCTTGGCTCCCCTGAGTCATTTCGGAGCCCTCGACGATGCTCGCCAGCGACAAACGCATTTATCTCACAGTGGCGGCTTGCGCCGTCGCGGTCCACATCGCCGCGCTCTGGAATCAGTTTGCGATGGACGACGTGACCATCGTGGTCTGGAATCCAGTGGTACAATCGCTGAGTGGAGTCTGGCGCGCGTTCGCCGCCCCATACTGGCCCGCCAATCTCGGTGGACTCGTATACCGGCCGCTCCCGGTCGCATCCTTTGCAATCGATTGGCAGCTCCACTCTGCGGCGTGGTTTCACGCCGTCAACCTCCTCTGGCATGCCGGTGCGGCGGTCGCCGTGGCGGCCCTCGCCCGGCGCTGGGTGAGCGCGAGGGCGGCGCTCGCGGCCGGACTCATCTTCGCCGTCCATCCGGTGCACGTCGAAGCAGTCGCGAGCGTCGTTGGCCGCGCCGAGCTGATGGCCGCAGTGGGGACGTGCCTGGCGGTGTACACCGCGGTCGCGCTCGATAGCATCGTCTGGAGTGCCGTCTTCCTTGTCGTGGGTCTGCTGAGCAAGGAAAACGCGGCCGTAACGCCGGCGCTCATCGGGTGGGCTTGGATGATCGGCTTCGCGCGTCCATCGCGGCATCGCATGCTTCGGTACGGGGCAAGCTGGATTGCGATTGCCGTCGCGTACCTGACGGTTCGCTGGATTGTACTGCATCCGTACGAAGGTTTTCAGAACCTCGCGGCGCAGTTCCTCGGCCAGGGTCTTGTTGCGATTCGCCTCACGGCGATCGGCGAGTTCGTCGATGTCGCCCGACTTCTCTTCCTGCCGCTTCACCTGCAGGCCGATTACTCACCGGTCGAACGAGTCACGATCACGACGCCCCTCGATCCACGATTCCTCATCGGACTTCTCACGTTCGCGGTCTGGGCTGCGTTGCTCGCCCTCGCATGGCGTCGCGGCCGGCGGGTGGAGGCCTATGGGCTCGGTTGGATTGCGATCGCGTATTTGCCCGTAGCGAACCTTCTCTTTCCGCACGGCGTCTTGGTCGCCGAGCGGTTGGTGTATCTGCCGTCCGTGGGCGTCGCCCTGGCTGTCGCCGCGGCACTCGACCGGCTACCGCGGCGTGAGTGGGCGATATCGGTGATCGTGCTCGTTGCCGCGGGCGCCGTGCGCAGCGCGCTGCGCGTGCCTGTCTGGCGCAACAACGGGACCATCGCGTTAAGCATGATCGCGGATGCTCCGCGTTCGTACCGCTCGTGGGATTATCTCGGCTGGGAGCTGTTGTGGGCGGGAAAGAACGAACGAGCGCTCGAGTCTTTCCGCCAAGCGGGTCAGATCTATCGTGCCGACGCGAGAGTGTATCTAGCAGCTGCCCACATGGCGTACGTACTCCAACGTGTTCCGCTGGCCGATTCGTTGCTCATGCGGGCCGACTCGGCGTGCCCGCAGTGCCCCAGCGCGTATCGAAACCAGGCGAACGCCGCACGCATGCGGGGCGATACCGCCGCTGCGGAATTTCTGCTGCAGCACATCCAGCCCTCGCCTCGATGAAATATCGGGACGGTGCTCACCGGCGTGTAGCGTTCAACTTCGTCGGTGCGCAGGCTGCCGGGCCGGGCAGCCCAAGCATCGACAACTTTGCTGTTCTGCGGTACTAGAGCCGGCAGATAGCTTGGCACGGGCGGCGGGCGAACCCCGCCGCCCGCTTTTTTGGCCTTATCTTGGGGTCCCATGACCCGCCCCAAGCCGGCGCTGCGCGTCGAGCTGCTGTTCTACCTGACATTCCTCGCGGCCTTCGCGATTCTCGTGGGCGTGGCGACCTCGCAACTAGCCCTCGCGATCGCCCCCGAACGCGGCGTCGTCCTGGTGGTGGTCTTCATCGCAGCCGAAGTGGGGATCTTCGTGCTTTATGGACGCTCACTCGTCACCCGCCTCGTACTCCGCCCGCTGGATCGAGTCATGGAGACAGCCGACGCTGTCGCCGACGGCGACCTCGCCGCCCGCGCGCCGGATGCCGATACCCGTGATTTCGCGACCCTCGCCGAACGGCTGAATCGCATGACGGACCGACTGCTCGACGCGCAAAGCCAGCTGGTGCGCTCGGAAAAGCTGGCGAGCATCGGACGTCTCGCGGCCGGAGTGGCTCATGAGGTCGGCAATCCGCTCGGCGCTGCAGGCACCTATGTGGAAGTGCTGCGGCGCCGCGGCGCGGATCACGACGTCACGGAAGGCATGGCGCGGGAGCTCGAACGGCTGGACCGGATCGTCCGCAGCCTGCTCGATTACGCCCGCCCGCAAGAGGATCCGCTCGTTCCGGTCGATCCCGCTCGGATCGTCCGTGGTGCCTACGAGCTGCTCCGGGCACAAGGCGCGTTTCGCAGCGTGCGTGCCGAGATCGACGAAGGCCTTCACGTTCCCGAGATTATGGGCCGCGCCCACGTCCTGGAGCAGACGCTCGTCAATCTTCTCTTGAATGCGATCGACGCGACGCCACCCGGCGGGTCGATCATCGTCGGGGCTCGGCGCTGGGCCTACGAGCCGGGACAATCACTGCCCAAGCGCGCCAGCGACCCCGGCTATGCGCGGTTCCCGCGCGTCTCCGAACGGCGGCCGGCGCGCGTCGAATTTGCCGCTGGACAACCGGGGGCGTTGCTGTTCGTCGCGGACTCGGGACCCGGGGTCTCGCCGGACGACCGAGAGAAAGTCTTCGAGCCGTTCTACACCACCAAGGAACCAGGTCGCGGGACGGG
>DATGVC010000056.1:0-13584 GCA_035300745.1 Gemmatimonadales bacterium
TGCGCACCAGAACTGGAGGATCGGACCATGGTACGACGCATCCTGACGGCGGTCGTGCTGCTCGTTAGCACGACCACGGTTTCTCGCGCCGCCGCGCAGCGACCTCATTTCGGCCTGCACGGCGGATACAACACCGATTTCAACCAGGGGCTGGTCGGCGCTCAGCTCCACATGCCGCTTACCCCCTCGATCGAGCTGTATCCTTCGTTCGACTATTATCTCGTCGACGCCGGGACGCTGATCGGATTCAACGGGGATCTCGAGTTTCGCACACGGGGCACGCCGCTGTACTTCGGCGGCGGCGTGAACGTACTGCATACGAGCGGCAACTCCGACACGGGATTCGACCTGTTCGGCGGATTCGAAACACGCTACGGGCGCACGCACCCGTATGTCGAGGGTCGCGGCATGTTCCACAGCAGCTCGTCGTTCCAGCTCTTGTTCGGCATTAACGTCACGCTCTATTGAGTCCCGGTCGCTGGGGAACGGGGGTCGGCGCGTCTAGCGCCACCCCCTGAGACTCCGCACGAAGTCGTGCAACACCAAAAACTTTTCGTACACCCGCACGCCCTTCCGCTTGCGGCCGAATTCGGCGAACAGCTCGCGCAGCCGGCCGCGGCGTGCCACGTAGAAGCGGAACGTCTCGGCAAAATCCTCCTGCGGATGCGTTGCCGCATAGGCGCTGACGTAATCGGTGAGCGTCGTCGTAATGCGGCGTCGCTCGAAGTCCACCCAGTGCTCGTCCGCCACACGGTAGGCTTTCCGCACCTCACCGAAAGCCCGGCGGAAGCGGCCGGTGCGCGTCCACGCCCAGTGATGATAGAGGAATGAGTGGCCGAGCTCGTGCAGCAGCAGGCCGGTGAGCATGTTCCACGAGATCTCGTCGCGCCGCCGCTTGCCGGTCACGTAGCGCCGGTCGAGCTCGATCACCTTCGGTGCGCGCGGCGCGACGCCCGAGACGCCGGGCCGCAGCGCGACGCGGTAGTGCCAGTCGCGGAGGCGGGAGACGATCAGCAGGCGCCGCGCGCGCCGCAAGGCCCGAGGGATGAGGTCGCCCCCGGTGGCGTCCTCGCCGCACCATGGGCACGTCGCCATCCAATCGTCCACGCCGCGGTCACAGTGAGGGCAGGTATTCTGGAAGTGATCGTAGCGCCACGTCTGCGCCCGCCCGCACCAGGGGCAGAACCGCATCGGGTACATCACGCCACCGCCACAGCCCCAGTCGCAGCGGGCGTGGAATTTGAATCCCTTCGGCGCCTTGAGTGGCTCGTCGCTCGAGTCGTCGTCCTCGATGTTACGGCCGCACCACGGGCAGAACGACGAGGCGTCCGACACCATCCACCCGCAGTACGCGCACTCCGCGTTGGTCTCGCGCTGCGTGTCGCGCCACTCGAGCCGCCGGCTGCAGCTCGGACAATAGCTCCAGAACCGCTCCAGCTCGGTATGACAGCGGGGGCAGCGCAGCTCGGGAGTGGGAACTTCGCGCCGGCTCACCGCGCCATCGCCTCGTCC
The DNA here is from genome assembly GCA_035300745.1 of Gemmatimonadales bacterium. Classification (GTDB taxonomy): domain Bacteria; phylum Gemmatimonadota; class Gemmatimonadetes; order Gemmatimonadales; family GWC2-71-9; genus 20CM-2-65-7. Next base: position 1,513 of record DATGVC010000056.1, read on the forward strand.
ACGATGCGTTGAATGAAGGCGTTGTACTTGAGGCCCGACTTCTCGGCCGCTTCCGCCAGTTCGTGCTCGGCCGCGATGAATGGGTTGGGGTTCACTTCAAGCACATACACCTCGTTGTCGTGCGCCAGCCGCACGTCGACGCGGCCATAGTCCTGCAGCCATAGGGCGTGAAATGCGGTGCGGCAGATCTCGCCGATCCGCAGGGTCAGCTCCTCCGAGACCCCTTTGGCGAAGACGTTCTTGATCTTCTTTTTCTTCCGGTAATCCTCGTCCCATTTGGCCTTGTACGTGGCGATGCGATGCTCGCCCATCTCGGGTTCGCCGAACGTCATCTCCGTCAGCGGCAACACCTGCAGGTCGGTGTTGCCGATCAATCCGACATAGACCTCACGTCCCTCCACCAGCTCCTCGACGATCGCCGCCTGGTGGTACTTGGTGTGGATGAACTCGACACGCTGGGTCAGGCTCGGATCGTCTTCCACCACCGACGCTTGCGCGATGCCGATCGACGCGTCCTCCAGCAGCGGCTTCACAATGAGGGGGAACCGGAGCTCGGACGGCCGCACCAGGTTGTCCCCGTCGTGGAATTCCGCGAACGCCGGCACGCGGATTCCGTGATAAGCGAGAATCTTCTTCGTGAGGGATTTGTTGCGGGCCACGAGTAGCGCGGTCGGGGACGAACCGGTGTAGCGATAGCCGTACATGTCGAGCAACGCGGCGATCGCGTACTCATGGCGCGCATTCTTCCGGAAGCCCTCGCAGCCGTTGAACACGAGTTTGGGTTGGAAGTCCGCCAGCTTCGCGAGCAGCGACGCGACGTCGTCGCCGATCCCGATCATGAGCACGTCATGGCCGCCCGCCATCAATGCGCGCGCGACGTCGTACTCCGCTTCCTCCGCCTTCTGCTCAACCTCACGCTTGAACGCGGCATCTTCCCACTCGGGGTGCAGCGAATCGAAGATCACGGCGACTTTCACGACACCACCTCAGCGTTGGCCCGAGACGTGGATGTCGAGCGCCGTCACTCGCCGCATGTCGTGCGATACCGTCCTTAACGCGATGAGAATCACCAGCCCCCCCAACAGCCCCACCACGGGCAGAACCAGCATCGCCGTGCGCAGATCGCCGGTGCGGTCGGACAGATAGCCGATGAGCGGCGGCGCCAGTGCGTCACCGGCAAGATGCGAGAACAACACGAACGCACCCAGCACCGATGCCTGAACGGCGGGCGGGACGACGTCGAGTATGACCGCGGCGAGTGGCCCGTTGTACCAGGTGTAGAGAAAATATGTCGCCAGGATGAGCGGCCCGAACCAGCGGAGATCGTGCACCAAGAGCAGCGCGGCGCACACCGGTGCGCCGAGCACGAACCCCGCGCCCGACGTGAGCACCCGTCCACCACGCCAACGCAGCTGCAATCTGTCCGCCATGCGGCCCCCGACGAGTGCACCCAGCACGCCACCACTGAGCGCCCACAGCCCAAACTCTCCACCCACCCGCGCAACCGACAGCCCGTGCATCCGCTCCATGAATGGCGCCGCCCAGGCGATCAGCCCGTTCACGGCGAACGTGACCATCGCGCCGCCCAAAAATATCCAGATCAGTGTCGGCGTACGCAGCACGAGTACGGCCGCATCCTGAAAGTCATCGAATGCACCCGCGGCGACGGCCCCGGCTTCGGTCGTGCGCCGCACGGCGAGCGGCACGAGCCGCCACACCGTCCAGACGATTCCAACGCTCGTGCCGACGCCGAACACCGCCGTGCCGAATTGCGAAGGGATTCCCTCGAACAAGGAAAGAAACCCCGCGAGGGCCGCGCCAATCCCCGCACAAATCGCCAGCGGCATGACATACTGCGTCACGCCCTGCTTTCCGTGCCGCCACCACTGGCGCAGCGTTTCGACGATCGGCGGCGGCGGGCGGCGATCGAGCTCGCGCAGGCGCGACGCGAGCAGGGCGAGCACGAGTCCGGGAAAGCCCATCCAGATGAATGCCCAGCGCCAGCCATAGCGCTCCGCGATGACCCCGCCAAGCCAGATCCCCAGCACGCCGCCTAACGCCATGCCGACCGAATACACACCGATGGCAAACGCCCGGCGCCGCCCTTTGTAGTACTGCGCGATGATCGCCTGCGATGCCGGCGCATAGCCCGCCTCACCGAATCCGACGAGCGCCCGGCAGGTGAAGAGCTGCCAGAAGTGCCTGACGATACCGCCCGCGGTGGTCGCGGCGCTCCAGATCGTGACGCCCAACGCGATCACGCTGCGGCGCGAGCGCAGATCGCCGATGACGCCCAGCGGCAGCGCCGCGAGCGACAGCACGATGATGTACGCCGAGCCGAGCCAGCCGAGCTGCGCGTCGGAGAGCCGCAGGTCGCGTTTGATCGGCTCGAAGACGGCGTAGACGACGTTGCGGTCGAGGTAGTTGAGAAGATTGACCAGCGTCAGCAAACCCAGGACGTACACCGCATACGCCCTGGTGGAGGTAGCGGACTTCAGGCTATCAGGTCGCTCGGCCGCCAGTTGCCGCCTCGGCGCGCGCGTCGCGATCCGCCTTTGCCTCGAGGTACGAATCGGTCAGCTCGCGCATCATCTCTCCGCGCCGGTCGTACAGGCGCTTCAACTTGCGGGGTTTGCGGCGGGCCAGCGCGTACGCCGCCAGAATTGGAAAGGCGACGGTGTTGTCGAGATACGCGACGACCGTCCCCGGCAGTTTGTCCGGATCCACTTTTCCCCAGCTCACGGCCTCCGCCGGCGTCGCACCGGATAAGCCGCCGGTGTCGGGACGCGCGTCTGTGAGCTGGAGATAGTAGTCGTGCCCCTTCTCGCTGATCCCGAGCACTTCCTGAATCTGCGGCTCGGTCTGGAGCACGAAATTCTTGGGGCTCCCGCCCCCGATGATCAACACCCCGCTCTTGCCGCCGTGTACCTTCGCCGAGAAAACGATCGACGATGTCTCGTTCACGTCGGCGCTCACGTCAAAACGCAGCTTGCTCCCCGACAGCGCCTGCTCGGCGACGTTCATGCCGATGGACGAGTCGCCCGGTGAGGATGTGTAGATCGGCACCGCCGCGGCGTGCGCGGCGCCGAGCACCGATTTGCGCGACAGACCGAGTGCCTTCTCGCGCTCCAGGACGTAGCCGCCGAGCAAGTGGTGGTACTCGGCGGTGCTCATCGGCCGCTGGAATTCGTCGCGCGCCGAGATCTCGCGCACGAAGCGATCGGTGGACAGCAGCACATCGTAGTCGAAGAAAATGTCGTAGATCCGCACGACGCCCTCTTCGCGCAGCACGACGTCATCGGCGAACGGCGTGCCGCGGTGCATCGCCATGCCGAGGCCAAAGTGCGCGTCGTGGTAGAGATTGGCGCCCGTGGACACGATCCAGTCCACGAATCCGGCTTCGATCAGCGGGATCATGGTGGACATGCCAAGGCCGGCGGGCGTCATCGCGCCGGTCAGGCTCATCCCCACGGTGACGTCGTCTTCGAGCATCAGCTCGGCGAAGAGGCGGCATCCTTCCGCCAGGCGGCCGGCGTTGTAGGCCAGGAACGCGTTATCGACGAGATCGGCCACCGTTTCCCTTCCGGTGACCGGCTTGGGATTGATGCGCTGCCCGCGCAGGTATTCGTTTTGCGTCATCGGGTCGCCTGGGCGGCCTTGTTCATCGCACGAAAGGCGCGAGTGCGGCGCTCGCGCGCATCCACGATCCAGCGGAGGGCCTCCTTGGGCTCGTCGGTTACAAGGAACAGGTTCAGGTCCTCCGGCGAGATCTTGCCTTCGCCGGCGACCCGCTCCTTGAGCCAATCCGCGAGACCGCGCCAATAGTCACGGCCGAACAGGACCACCGGGAACTGCTTCACCTTCCCCGTCTGCACGAGGGTCAGTGCCTCGAACAGCTCGTCCATCGTGCCGTATCCGCCGGGAAAGGTGATGAACGCCGTCGAATACTTCACGAACATCGTCTTGCGGACGAAGAAGTAGCGAAAGTTGATCGAGCGCTCGACCCACTGGTTCGTCCCCTGTTCGAACGGCAGCTCGATATTGCAGCCGATCGACAATCCGCCGCCCTCCTTGGCGCCGCGATTCGCCGCTTCCATGATGCCCGGCCCGCCGCCCGTGATGATCGCGAAGCCTTCCTTGGCAAGGATGCGCGACGTCTCCAGCGCCGCCGTGTAGTAGGGATCGCCTTCAGGCGTGCGCGCCGAGCCGAAGATCGTCACCGCGTTGCGAACATCGGACAGCGTATCGAAGCCTTCGACGAACTCGCCCATGATGCGCAAGACGCGCCAGGGGTCCGTGCTCGTGAAGGAAGCCCGCCGCTCGATCGGAACGGCCTGCGGCGGGACGAGGAGTTGTTCGTCCTCAGTGAGCGGGCTGCGAGGCGAGGCGCTCGGTTGCTCTGACATGGTCATCCTGCACGTTATAGAAGAAAGGCGAGAACCGGACGTGCCCGGGCCGGCTATCGACGATCACACCACCCGCCGCCAGGTGCCGCACGGCCGCCGCCGGATCGGGCATGGGAATCATCACGATCGCCGACCGCCGCTCCGGCTCGGCGGCGACCTTGGGCTTGAAACCGGCGGCGCGCACCGTGGCAATCAGATCTTCGGTCAAGGCGGCCGTCACTTCGCGGATCCGAGGAACGCCGATCTCCTCGATGTACTCGAGGCCGCCCAGCTGCGCGTAGACGGCGGCGAGCGACGGCGTGCCCATCTCGAAGCGTCGGGCGTCGTCGTGCAGTGTCAACGCGCGCGGATCGAACGCGAACTGCTCGCGCTGCCCAAACCATCCGGAAATCCGCGGCTCGAGCCCGCGCGTCACGGTGTCCCGCACGTACAGGAACACGATTCCCGGTCCGCCAAGCAGCCACTTGAGGCCGCCCGCAACCAGGGCGTCGACTCCGGCGTCTTGCACGTCCACCGGAATCTGTCCAACCGATTGGTACGCATCGATGAGACACAGCGCGCCGTGCGCGTGCGCGACCTCCGCGACGCGCTTGATGTCCTGGATCGCGCCGGTCGTAAAGTAGACGTGCGACGTCACGACCAGTGCCGTGCGATCATCCACGGCCTGCGCGATCGCGTCGACCGGCACGCTGATGCGATCGGGACTCTCGACGACGACGAGCTCAACGCCGCCGGGGACCTTCGCGAGCCACTGATATGCGACGGTCGGGAAATCGAGCGACGTAATGACGACCCTGGGGCGACGGCGGTAGTCGAGCGACTCCCCGATCGCGCTGAGTGCGACCGAGATGCTCGGCCCCAGGGCGATGTCGGCGGGCGCGGCGTTGATGACGCGGCCGTAGCGCGCGCGCAGATCGCCCAGCGCCTCCCACCACACGTCGTACCACGCGGAAGCGCCGCGGCTCTGCCACAGATCGAGGAATTCCGCTACCTTGCGGCGAGACCGCTCGCCCAGCGCTCCCAGCGAGCAGGTGTTGAGATAGACGCTGTCCCTGAAGATGGGAAACTCGCCGCGATATCTGGCGAGTCCAAGCGCGCGCGGTTTTACGCTGCTTGCGAGCGTCATAGGCCGGGAATATACAGAAGGAATGCAGCGTATCGCGAGTTGGTCCGCACTGTATTTGCGTTTGGCGCTGCGGGCGCTGGTGCGTCCGCGACTCGCCGTCGACTTGCTGCGCCTCGCGTGGAGTTTTCGCGCCCGCGACTGGTATCGGCGCCCGCCGTTTCTCCCCATCCCGCCACGCGACTACATGCAGTGGCGCATGTTCACCGCCTACGGCGACGAGCGGGCAGTCCCGCCCGTCGATGACGTCGTGAATTTCGCGCGCTGGCGGCGCGAGACGATGGGCTTGTGATCGCAATCAAACGGCGCGCCACCGAGCTGGGCTTCGCCGCTACCGGTATCGCCCGGCTCGATCGCAATCCGCACGGGGCCGAGCTGGACCGCTGGCTCGCGGACGGTCACGCCGGCACCATGACGTACTTGCAGCGGCAGGCGGAGAAGCGGAGAGATCCGCGGCTCATCATGCCCGAGGCGCGGGCGGCGGTCGTGACGCTCACGAACTATTTCCATGGCTCGGCTGACCCCGGGGCAGCGCCCCGGGGTCGGGGCAAGGTCGCGCAGTACGCCTGGTCCTCCGACTACCACGACGTCCTCGGCGAACGGCTCGAGCAGCTCGCGAAGGCAATCCGCGAGCTTGTGCCCGGCTCGACGACACGCTGCTACGTCGACGCGGGTCCGGTCCCAGAACGCGAGCTCGCGCAGCTCGCCGGGCTCGGATGGATCGGCAAGAACATGATGCTGATCCATCCCGAGATCGGATCGTTCACCTTCATCGGTGTCGTCCTCACAGACGCCGACCTCGAGCCTGACCTGCCGTTCGAAGCGGACCGCTGCGGTACCTGCCGCCGTTGCCTCGACGCCTGTCCCACGCAAGCGTTCGTGGGACCGCGCGATCTCGACGCGCGCGCCTGCATTTCATATCTCACGATCGAACACCGCGGGGAGTTTACCGACACGCAAGCGGCGCAGGTGGGCGATTGGCTGTTCGGCTGCGACGTCTGCCAGGACGTCTGCCCCTGGAATGTGAGCTTTGCGCGCGAGACCCTCGATCCCGGCTTCGCGCCTCGCCCCGATGTCGCGCGGCCCGACGTCCGGGAGCTCAGGACGATGGACGAGAGCGATTTTCAGCGCCGCTACGATGGCACGCCCTTCACGCGTCCCGGCTATCGCGGCATGCGGCGCAATGCCGCGGCGGTGCGAGACCGATGACGGCGACTGAAGCGATCAGCGAGCTGCAGCGCAAGCTCGCCGACGGCCTCGCCAAGATCGACCCGCATCACCGGCTGCTCGGACGACCGGTGACCTATCGCGTCATCGACGGCCAGATGCTCGAGATCACCTATCGCGACGTCGCCGGTATCGCCGACGCCGAGGTCAACGGTGTCAAGCGCATTATCGGGCGCGATTGTTCGTGTAGTGTCAGTCCACAGACCGCCGAGCAGATCAGCGTGAGGTTTGTCGTTCCACTCAGATAGGTCGAACGCTGACGCCCTATTTCGCCGCGACCCGCGCGACGACGTCGTAGTAGAACCGCACGCCAAACCGCAGCGCATCGATGCTGACGCGCTCGTCGTTGCCGTGCACGCCGCGGGACTCGCCCTGTGTGAGCGGAAACGGCCCCAGGCCGTAGCTGGCGATGCCAATGCGCCGGAAATAGTGACTGTCGGTGAAACCCGGCAGCATCAACGTCGTGACGAGCGTGTTGGGGTGACGGGCATGCGCCACCGCAGTAATCGCGCGGTACATCTCCGTCTCGGTCGGGCTCTCGGTTGCCGGCCAGTTCGGCCCCTGTGGCCGCAGCGTCACGGCCGTATCTCCCACCACACGCGTCAGCTCGGCGAGAAACGCCGCGGGATCCTGGCCCGGCAGCAGCCGAACGTCGAGCGCCGCCGTCGCGATCGGGGGAATGACGTTGGTCTTGTCACTCCCTTTCAATCCGGTGATGGAGATCGTGTTGCGCAGCAGCGCATTGTATGTGAGATCAGCAGTGATGACGCGGGCCGCAGTCGAGTCGCGCAGCGCGCTCCGAATGTCACTCAACCAGCGGCGCAGCGTCGAATCGCGTTCGATCGTCGCGAGGTCCGCGAACGAGCGCTCGGCGGCGGGCGTCACGACGAGCGGCGTCCGCCACTCGGCGACGCGGTTGAGCGCGCGGATCAGTCGGTGGACGGGATTGTCGGGCGTCGGGCGCGAGCCGTGGCCGGCCGTCCCGCGCGCGATTGCGTCGAGCCAGAACGGCGACTTCTCGGTGGTGCCGACGCCGTAGAACGCGACTCCGCCCCGGCCGTCGGCCCGCGTGAGCCCGCCTTCGTTCAGCAGAAACTCCGCATCCTTCACGAGGTCGGCCTGATGATCGACCATCCAGGCCGCGCCCACTCCCGCGCCGATCTCCTCGTCCGCAGTCGCGAGGAAGATGATGTCGCGCTTGAGCGGAACATGGGCGCGCTTCAGGATCAGCATCGTCATGAGCTGCGCGATCGCTTCACCCTTCATGTCGAGCGCGCCCCGGCCCCACACGTAGCCGTCTTTGATCAGGCCGCTGAACGGATCGACAGTCCAGTACTCGGGCGACGCCAACACCACGTCCATATGGTTCAAGAGAATCAGCGGCCGCGCGCTGCCGTCGCCGCGGAGCCGCGCGTACAGGTCCGCCTTCCCCGGTGCGGGCTCGAAAATCCGGGCCTCGATGCCGTCGCGCCGGAGGACCTCCGCCAGCCAGCGCGCGGCAGCGATCTCGTTCCCGGGCGGGTTGGTCGTATTGATGCGCAGGTACTGGGACAGCAGAGCGGTCGCTTCGTCGCCGAGCACCTTCCAGTCCGCTTCGCCTGGGGCGGCAATGAGCGCCACGCGAGCCGGCGTTTCCAACACCGGTGCCGATGACGGCCCGGCCAGGGGAGGAGCTGGACGACGTGCCGCGCAGCCGGCGACGAGCACAACCAGAGGGATCACCGTCCAACGGGGCATAGTTCGATATCCTGTGCTACAGCGTGAGAGTCTCGCCATGGGCGAGCTGGCGATACCCGTCGGGCGGCAGTCCGGCCGCCCTCCACGCGGCGCGCGCGCGGGTCGGCGGTTCGTCCATCGCCTCGTCGGTGAGCTTGAAGGTGCCCCAGTGAATCGGCACCATCAACCGCGCGTTCAGCGCGCGGAACGCGGCGACGGCTTCCTCCGGATTCATGTGGAGGTAGCGCATGAACCAGCGCGGCTCATACGCTCCGATCGGCATCAGCGCCACATCGAAGGGACCGTACCGCGCGCCGATCGCTCCGAAGTCGGGATGATATCCCGTATCACCGGCGAAATACACCCGACGGCCGTTGGCGGCCATAATCGCGAAGCCGCACCAGAGCGTATCGCCCCGGTCGCCGATCCCGCGGCTGCTGAAATGCATTGCCGGTGTGGCCGCGATCCGCAGCGATTCGGTGGTGTGATCCTGCCACCAATCCAACTCCCGCACCCGATCGACACCGACTCCGCGCTCGCGAACAAAGGTCGAGAGCCCAAGCGGTACGAGCCACGAGGCCTGCGGATGCGTCCGTGCCAGGCGCCGCACCGTCCCGTCATCGAGGTGGTCGTAGTGGTTGTGCGACTGTAAGACGACGTCCAGCGGCGGCAGGTCTTCGAACGCGATCCCCGGTGCCACCCAGCGCCGCGGCCCGGCGAATTGTACCGGTGAAGCGCGCTCGCTCCAGATCGGGTCGGTGAGGACGTTGAGACCGTTCAGTTGAATGAGCAGGCTCGCATGTCCAACCCACGTCACCGTGAGTTGCGACCGCGGAGCGCGCGGCGGGACAAAGTCGGGCGGGACGCGCGCGAACGCCGATGGATCGGGCTCCCTGGGCCGCGGTCGAGTCGTGCGCTGCACGAGCATCCACTTGAGGAGGCTGCCGAACCCCGGCACGGCTTGGTCGACCCACGGATTGCGAAAACCGCCGCCGGGGCGGTGGTGTGAAGGAACGGCGGGAGGCGTCACGGCGCGCAATATAGCCGCGCCGTGCCTCGACATCGTCAGAATCCTCCTGAGGTGTTGCGCGGACGGCGCCGTTGCATTGAATACCCAGATAGTCTCGCGCGGCGTCGCACGACCGCGCACGCTTTCCCTTGTGACGTGGTGACTTACGCGATGGGTATAGACAAAGTGGAACCAAGCGACGCAGAGCTGGTGCGCCGGGTCCGGACCGGCGACATCGGGGCGTACGGCGCGCTGGTTTCCCGCTATCGCGATCGCCTAGGGCGTTACGCCGTTCATATGATCGGCGATCGTGAAGACGCGGAGGAAGCGTTGCAAGACAGCTTCGTGCGTGCCTATCGCTCGCTGGCGCGCTGCGACGATCCTGCACGTTTCGGCGCCTGGCTGTACGGAATCCTGGTGAACCGTTGCCGCACGACGGGAGCGCGGGCCGCGCGTCGCCGCCGGCTGTTCGTGCACGACGCGCAGGCCTTGAGCGGAGCCGCGCACGCCGAACAGGCCGACCGGTTGGACTGGACCGACGCGGTCGACCGGGCTCTGGCGCGCCTGGCACCTGAGTATCGCGAGGCGTTTCTTCTCAAGCACGTCGAGGATCTCGAGTACGACGAGATCTCCGAGCTGACCGGTGCCGGAGTATCGGCGCTCAAGATGCGAGTGAAGCGCGCCCGCGAGCAGCTGCAGAAGTATCTCAGAGAGGCGGAGCATGTTTGAACCAGAAGATGAAACCGTCGAACGCCTAATTCAGCACTTGCGTCGTCCCGTGGCGATGGACGCGGGGTTGGACGCGCGTGTGATGCGGGAGATCGCCCAGGCGTCGTCCCCACGACGGCGCGTGTGGCCCCTCCCCTGGTCTGTGGCTGCTGCCGCCGCCGTGCTAGGAGCAGTCCTCGTTGCACGACCCTGGGCACGGAACGCCACGAGTCGGGCTGATACGCTCCAATTCGTGTTGATCGCTCCGCAGGCCGCTTCAGTGTCGTTGGTCGGAGACTTCAACGATTGGGACCCCGCCCGCTCGCCCATGCAGACCGCGCACGGGATCTGGGCAACGGCGCTTCGACTCGCGCCAGGGCGCTATCGCTACGCCTTTCTTGTGAACGGCGTCGAATGGCGCGCCGACCCCGGTGCGCCGGCGGCGAAAGACGACGAGTTCGGAACGCCGAGCTCTGTGGTTACGGTTGGAGGGAGAGGATCATGATTATCGCCGCGCTGCTTCTCGTGACGCAGGTTGTTGCCCAGGATCCACGACTCGAGCGGCTCGATCCCGATACACGCTCGGCCGTCGCTGCGGTCGCGGATTCGGCGAACGGCGTCGGGCTTCCCGTAGAGCCAATCATTCAGCGTGCGTTGGAAGGCGCGACCAAGGGCGCGTCGGGGGCGCGGATTGTGGCCGCCGTCAGGAGGCTCGCTGTCGATCTCGGCACGGCTCGACTGGCGCTTGGGACGAGCGCCTCGGCACCCGAGCTGGAGGCCGCCGTCGCGGCGCTGCGCGCCGGTGCGACGCCCCAGGTCCTCGCCCACCTCCGTGACGTGCGCCGCCCGCCGCTCACCATGGCGCTCTCTGTACTCGCCGACCTGGTCGCGAGCGGCGTGCCCGCCGACAGCGCTGGAGCCGCGGTCCTCGCGCTCGCGCCGCAGGCGCGCGACGCCGATCTGGTCGACTTCCGACGCGCCGTGGAGCGCGACATTGCACTCGGCGCGCCGCCCGGGGCCGCCACATCCGTGCGTCTTAACGCTGGCGCTCTCGATGTCAGCTCGGGCAGCCCCTCCTCCGGCAACCCCGCCCGCCCCCGCCGGCCGTAGTCGCGTCATATCTGTGTGAGGACGCTCGCACTCATGGCATTGGCGTGTGGGGCGGGGGGCAGTAGTCGTACGGTATACGCGCAAGTCACGGCCAGCGTCGAGGCCGGCATCTCGGACGTCCTGTACGATGGATTTCTCGCCTCCGCCGCTGCGTCCATTTCCCCGACCCTGCGTTGGGAGCATCCGCGAGGACGCGGTTTTCTGAGCGCCCGCGGCACGTACCTGCGATTCGAAAGCGGGAACCAAAGTCTCGATGGCTCGGCAACGGGTTCGTGGTTTACTCCCCTCGCGCGACATTGGCGCGGTGAAATCGGCGTGGCCGCTGGCGCCAGCGATTACGCGACCTTTGCGAGCTTCAACCACGGACTCGCCGAAGCGCGACTGCACTTGATGGACGGGGACCGTGGCGGCTGGCTCGGAGCCACTCTGGGACGGTCCTCATTCGGGAGCGGACCTCGACCCGTCACGGTTGTCGCCATGGGCGTGTGGCTGCTGCGTGCCGACCGAACGTTGTTCGTGTCGCTGGATCGCTCGTTTGTCGGGGAGACGGCATACACCGATCTCCGCTCGTCGGCCCAGTGGCGGGGCGACGGCATTGTGCTGGAGGGCATCGTTGGAGCGCGTCTCTGGAGCCGCGAGGGCGGACGCGGGGTGTTTGGGGAGGGCAGCGCGACCCTCGCCCTTGGACGTCAAGCTGCAGTGGTCGTGTCGGCGGGTCGGTATCCGCCTGATGCCGTCAGTGGCAGCATCGCTGGCCGTTACGTGACGGCAGC
>DATGVC010000057.1:0-10803 GCA_035300745.1 Gemmatimonadales bacterium
GCGCACCGGATAATCGGCGAGCCGCTCGCGAAATGTGCGCCCGTGCTGCTCGCCGAGTATCGTCGTCGGCACGAGGACCGCGACCTGTTTCCCCGCCTGCACCGCCTTGAACGCGGCGCGCACGGCGACCTCCGTCTTTCCATATCCGACGTCGCCGACGAGCAGCCGGTCCATTGGGCGGGCGCGCTCCATGTCCCGCTTGACCTCGTCGGACGCACGCCGCTGGTCCGGAGTGTCTTCATAAAGGAAGGCGGACTCGAGCTCGCGCTGCCAGGGCGTATCGGGAGGGAAGGAGAAACCCGTGGCGAGCTGCCGCCGAGCGTACAGATCCAGCAATTCCGCCGCCATCACCCGGATCGCGGCGCGCGTCTTGTCGCGCTGCCGCTGCCACGTCGTGGCGCCGAGGCGGTGCAGGCGCGGCGGCGGTGCGTCGCCATCGCCCCCCCCGCCCCCCCCGCCCCCCCCGGTGGTCCGGTAGGGCTCCAGCTGGTCGATCCGGTAGAGCGGCACGTTGAGGCGGTCGCCACCCTCGTACTCCACGACAGCGACCTCGAGCGTCGCCCCGTCAGCCCCCACCGCGATCGTCTGCAGGCCACGGTAGATGCCGATCCCGTGCTCGAGATGCACGATGTAACCGCCCGGCGTCAGCGGCCTCGACGCAGCGGTCGAAACAGCGCTGCGATAGCGGCGCGGCCTCCGGAGCCGTCGCGCGCGGCGGAAGATCTCATGATCGGTGAGCACGCGCAGCGTCGGCATGATGAATCCGCCATCGAGCGCGCCCACCGCGAGCGTGGCGCGATCGGAGCCGATCAGCTCTTCCAACCGTTCGAGCTGCCCTTCGTTGTCGCACAGAATCACGGTCGGCGGAGGCTCAGCCACGATCTGCCGCAGGCGCTTCAAGTCACGGTCGACGTGCTCGGGCGGTGCGAGTGGAAAGCGCTGCTCCGTCTCGGCGTCCGACAGAGCGATGCGGGCGAGGCCGGTCAGCCGCGCACGCCACGCCCCGGGTTCGATCAGCAGATCCTCGCGCGGGGGCGGCTCTTCTCCCATCCGGCGCGCAACCTCGAGATGGTGCGCGGCATCGGCCCAGGCTCGCTCGACTTCCCGCTCCACGGCGGATTCCTGATCAGCGATGACGATCGTGTCGGTCGGGAGGAGGTCCAGCAGGTTCGCTCGTCGGGGCGCGGCATGCTGTTCCCCTCCGCGCACATCCCCCTCCCCCTGCGCCGATTCGGCACGAACCGGCAGAACGGTCACGCGATCCAGCGTGTCGCCTGAGCGTTGGGTATCGAGATCGAAGCTGCGCACGGAAGCGACTTCGTCGCCCCACCATTCGATGCGCGCCGGCGTCGCCATACCGAAGCCGTAGACGTCGAGAATGCCGCCACGAACGCTGTACTGGGCGACTTCGGTGACCGTCGGGACGCGCTCGTATCCCATCGCATCGAGCCGCTGCGCCGTATCGGTGAGACTCCTTTCCTCTTTACTGACCTCGATCACGAGTCGAGCCTGCTCCAGAGCCGCCGGCACGGCCGTCCGCTCGGCGCTGGCTCGCGCTGTCGTGATCAGGACACGCACCGCCCCGCGCAGCAGCGCCTCGAGCGTCTCGATGCGCTCGCCCGCAAGCTCGTAATGCGGCTCCTCGGCGCCCAACGACTCGCGCTGCGGATAGAGCGCCGTCGTGTCGGGTCCAAGGAGTGTTTGCAGATCCGCGAGCCAACGCTCCCCGTCCGCCGGCGTGGGGGCGATCACGGCAAAGACGCGCTGCGGCAGCGCGCGAGCCAGCGCGGAGACCAACACGGCCGTACTCGAGCCCGGAAGCCCGCCTACGCCGATGCGCTTTCCGGCCGAAGGGAGCCGCCCGATCAGCGAGCGGGTAGCGGGAAGGTCCTGGAACCTCTCGAGCAGAAAGTCGAGCGGCATCAGCGGGTGCGGGTCGCGACCCCCAGCTCTGCGGCGGCGAGCAGCAAAGCCAGAACGAGCAGCAAACCGCTCGCGTCGGCGCGTCGTGTGCCGGAGAACAGCTCGGAGGCGAATCGATCGGCGGTGAGCACCGCCGTGCGATCCTTACCGCCCAGCGCGGCCGTCGCGAGGACAGGCGTGGCGGGGGTCAGGTCGGATTCGCGCGGGTCGGGCCCGAACACCGTCGCTCCGACCGTATCCGTGCCGCGCGTGCGAAACTCCACGCGCGGCGCGCCTTCGGCTGCCGCGACTTCCGCTTCGCCCATCACGATGCGATTGACGAGCGCATCGACGAACGGCACGAAGCCCGGCGCGGCCGGCAACGCGGTCCATGCCGTGTCGAGCCGACTGCCGAGCAGTACGACACCTCCGGACCTCACGAGCCACGGTTCTCCATTGACTGTCGCAAGCACACCACCTGCTCCCGGCTCCCCGCTCCCTGCTCCCTCTATGCGATATCGCCGCACAACCGGCACTCCGTTGAGAACCGTCAACTCGGGCGAGGTGAGTACTCCCGGTGTGTCGAGCTGTCCCCAACGCCACGGGACGCCGCGAGACGCGAGCGCGCGATTCGCCTGCCCGACGAGAGCCGGATCCACCGGCGGCTGCACGATGGCGTGGGAACCAGCGGGCGCCTCGCCTCCGCTGATCACGACGTCGCGGCCGTCGACTATGCGCTGCCCGTCTTGGAGAACCGCGAGCGCCGCCGCCACAAACGATCCCGCGCTGGATGTCGCCATGACTCTCGCGGGCGGCGCGACGCGCCAGGCGAAGGGCCTCCGGTCATCGGCTCGCAACTCGTCAGGCTCGAGCGCCGCCTCGCCGACCCACCACCCGGGCGCGAGCGACTGCGCCGGCAGCGATACGGTGACCACCGAACGGGTCGCTCCCCCGGAGCGGTCGCTGCCGGGCGTCGCCAACCCCCGGGCGGCGATTTCTCCGCGATCCCGATGACCGCCGCCGATTCGAATCGTGACTGGCACAGGCTGCGGTGTGCCGGCAACACCCACCATCGAACCGCTCAACTCGATCACGGCCGCACCCTCGGAGACCGTGACGGCGGTGATTCCACGATTGGCTACCGCGCGCCCCGGAGCGAGCGCCAGCACCCTGACGCCGCTCGGCACGTCAGCGCGACCGGACGCCAGCGCCGTGCTCTGCAGATCGCTGAGTACCTGCACCTCTCTACCCGGTAGCGGCTGCGCATTCACTATGCGGGCGGCACGTTCGACGGCTTGCACCAGATCGAGCCGCTGCCAACCGGCCCGGGTGCTGTCGATCGTGGCGAGCAGCGCTTCACGACTGCCCCCACGCAGCACGCCGTCGCACAGCATCAGCCAGACCCGATCGGCGGACGTGGTGCGCCCAACAGCTGAGCGGGCCGCCACGCGCAGCCGGTCGAGCACAAGGCCGCCGTCTACGATGGCTCCGGACGATGGAGAATTATCGAGGATGACGACGGCGGCCGTCGGCTGGTGCGCGCCGCCACCCCGCAGAGGCACCAGCGGTCGCGCGGCCGCGAGTACGATCGCGACGATCAAGGCGGTGCGAAGAATCAGCAGCAGCAGGTGCCGGAGTTTCAGCCGGCGAGCGCTCTCTCGCTCCGCCGCGCTCAGATAGCGGACCGGCGGGAAATCGATCTCGGGCGGGATTCGTCGCTGCAGCAGGTGGAGCAACGCCGGGATCGCCGCGGCGGCGAGTCCCAGCAATGCCAAGGGATGAATGAAGCTCACGTCAAGAGGCGCAACGCGAGGCCGAACGGCAGGTCGGTCTGGACGTGATGGTAGGCGATGCCATGGCGGCGGCAGGCCTTGCGCCATGCGGCGATCTCGCGGCGGACCGTGTCCGCATACGCGCGAGCCAGCTCACGCGGCCGCACGACTACGCTCAGCGCTGATTCGGGATCCTTGAACCGCACTTCCGGAGGACCACTGAGCTCGACTTCCGCCGGGTCCATGAGGTGAAACACGATAACCTGGTGGCCGCGATGCCGCAGATAGCGCAATGCCGCGAGTGCGAGCTCACGATCGAATAGCAGGTCCGAGAGCAACACCACCATGCCGCGACGGGTGAGCAAGGCGGTCAGACGCTGCAGCGCAGCGTGTGCCGCGGTGCCCTGGCCGTCCGGCGTGTCGAGCAGGCCGCGTACGACGCGAGTCCACTGACCCGCCTTCACTCGCGCCGGGATCACCTGACGCACCTGCTCATCGAACGTCACGAGTCCGGTCGCATCGCGCTGTCGCAGGAGAATCAGCGCCAGCGCCGCAGCGAGGCGATCCGCATAGGCGCGCTTGGTGAGACGTTCCGGCGTGCCCTGCCACGCCATCGAGCGGCTCGCGTCGACAAGAATCATGGCGCGGAGATTCGTTTCTTCCTCGAATTGCTTTACGAATAGCCGATCGGAGCGGCCCAGGATCCGCCAGTCGAGATACCTCAGCTCGTCGCCCGGCTGATAGGCGCGGTGCTCGGTAAACTCCACCGAGAATCCGCGAAAGGGTGAGCGATGGAGCCCAGCCAGGAAACCCTCAACTACGCCTTCGGCCACGATCTCGATGCCGCCGAGGCGCGAAACTTCAGCAGGATCCAGCAGATCTAGGCGCTGAGCCAGGAAATGTCCTTGCCATGAGACAGGCGAGATGGATCACGACGCTGCCAAGTCATTATAGCAATATAATTTACGCGCATTATGCCGCTGGCACAGTCTCTGCTTTAGCCGGGGGCGGGAGGCATCATGTTCACAAACATCGCGCTGCTCAGCTGGGCCGTCCTGTCCACATCGACGGTGCTGGGCCCGAGTCTGTACCGTCCGCGCATTGAGCTGTGGACCAACCGCGGCGACGCCGCCGTTTATACCCGCGGTGAGCGGGTCCGGCTGTATTTCCGCCTCGATCAGGACGCGTACGTCACGATCTTCCGGGTCGATACGGATGGTCGCGTTCGCGTGCTGTTCCCGCGAGACCCGTGGGAAGACAACTTCGGGCGCGGTGGTCGAGACCTCGAAGTCGATGGGGATGCGCTCTCACGCGAGGGCTTCACCATCGATGACTACCCTGGCGTTGGCTACCTCTTCGCCGTGGCGTCCGCTGATCCGTTCGTCTACGACCAGATCGAAAGCGGGCAGCACTGGAACTATCGCGTCATCGCGGATGGCCGCGTGCGCGGCGATCCGTTTGTCGCGATGACCGATCTCGCGCAGCGTATCGAACCCGAAGGGTACGCCGATTGGAACTACGACGTCATCTCATACAATGTCGGCCAGCACTACGA
The DNA here is from genome assembly GCA_035300745.1 of Gemmatimonadales bacterium. Classification (GTDB taxonomy): domain Bacteria; phylum Gemmatimonadota; class Gemmatimonadetes; order Gemmatimonadales; family GWC2-71-9; genus 20CM-2-65-7. The sequence continues at coordinate 5,230 of DATGVC010000057.1, forward strand.
CTATCCGCGCTTCCTGTGCTACGACTGTCACACGTATGTCAGTTATCCCTACTGGGACCCGTATTTCAACTCGTGCGTGCGCTTCCGCATGTTCGTGTACGACGATCCATGGTATTACCCGTACCGCTACTACGGCGGCAGCCGGGTCGTGTTCGAGCGACCCTACCGCCCGCAACCCCGCTTCATTTTTAAGGACTGGGGAACTGATCGTCCCAGCCGCGAGGGTTTCGTCTCTCGCGAGCGCGAGCGCCCCGTGAACGACAACGGTCGTCGCGGTGTCACGGGCCGCGATCTCGGCGGTCTCGGAGTCATACCGCCTCCCAACGTGCGCGATCGTCGCAATCGGCCCGGCGATGACCGCAACAATGGCGGCAACGATCATGGTAACAACGGCAACGATCGCGGCAACAACGGGAACGATCACGGCAACAACGGCAATGATCGCGGCAATAACGGCAACGATGACCGCGGAAACGGCGGTGGCCGTCGCCATCGCCCGGATGGCCCGGACCGTCCCGATCACCAGGAAGGTGGCAATCCTTCGGACCGGCCGATGGTGCAGCCGCCAAGGGAGCAGCCTCGGGTCCAGCCCCGCGTGCATGACGACGAGCCGCGGCGTGATGAGCCACGGCGCGTCGAGCCGCGGCGTGATGAGCCACGGCGAGCCGAGCCTCGCAACGAACCGCGCAATGAACCACGCAGCGAGCCGCGTCGTGCGGAGCCGCGCAACGAGCCGCGCAGCCAGCCGGAGCCGCGCGCGGAGCCGCGCAACGAGCCGCCGCGCGACTCACCAAAGCCGCGCAACGAACCCGAGGTCCGGCGTCGCAAGCCCTGAACTTTCAGACTGAAACCTGACGCGCCCGATCGTAGTCGCACACGGTCGGGCGCGTTAGGTTTCTTTCCCTTTCCTTTGTAGAGGCTCGCTTGGTCGCACTGCTCTTGCTGTCAACCGCGTTGCCCGTCCAAACACCTGCTTCCGTTCAGCGTGCTGCCCGAACTATTTCAGCCGATGACATCCGCCGGCGCATCGGCATCATCGCCGACGATTCCATGCGCGGCCGGGACACACCCAGTCCCGAGCTTGACAAGGTCGCGCTGTACATCGGGCGCGAGTACCGCCGCCTGGGGCTGAAGCCGGGAGGCGATCGCGGCACTTTCATTCAGCGTTACTCGCTCGATCGCGTAAAGATCGTCGCCGAGAGCTCAGTGGCGTTCGTGCACGGCGGTCCCGGCGCGACGCTCAAATACGGCGCCGACTTCGTTTTTGCCGACAACATGTTCGAAAGCGGCGACTACGCGGGTGCGCTCGTGCTGGTGTCGGGACCCCTCAGCGCCGCTACGGCCGATACGGCGGCACTTGCGGGCAAGATGATCATTCTCGCGTCTCCTCGTCTGCGGGGCCCCGATCGGGAACGGGTCTTCAACTGGAAGCCGGCGGGGGTGGTCCTCGTGACTGGTGCTCCGGATTCCACCTGGTCGCAAATCGTTGCCCGTAACAGCCGGCCGCAGCTGCGGGACCCGAGCCGGCACACAGGCGGACCGGTGCCACTGGGCGCCCGCTTCGCGTCGATCGCACCGGTTACCTCCGGCCTGGGAATCGATTTGTCGGCCGCACAGGCCGCCAACACTTTTCAAGTTCAGCCGTTGGGCGGGGCGCAGCTGCACGTCCATGCACGCATTCAGCCGGTGGAACGAAACTCCGCGCCCAACGTCGTCGGCATTCTCGAAGGCAGCGATCCCACGCTCAAGAACGAGTACGTCGCTTTCAGCGCCCACATGGACCACATCGGCGTGGCGGGACCGCGAGGCAGCGGGGGCTGCCGGGCGCAGGGCGCGGACTCGATTTGCAATGGCGCCGATGACGACGGATCCGGAACCGCGGCGGTCGTGGAGATTGCCCAAGCATTCGCCGGCATGAGTCCTCGGCCCAAACGGTCGATCATCTTCCTGAATGTGAGCGGCGAAGAGAAGGGACTGTGGGGGAGCGAGTACTTTTCCGACCATCCGGCCGTGCCGATCAACAACATCGTGGCCGACCTCAACATCGACATGATCGGCCGTAACTGGAAAGACACCATCGTCGCGATCGGCAAGGAACACTCGGATCTGGGTGCGACGCTCAACCGCGTCGGCGCGGCGCATCCCGAGCTGAACATGCGGCCGATCGACGACATCTGGCCGGAGGAGAACTTCTACTTCCGGTCCGATCACTACAACTTCGCCAAAAAGGGCGTGCCGATTCTGTTCTTCTTCAGCGGCACGCACCCCGATTACCACCAGGTGGGCGACTCGCCCGACAAGATCGACGCAGAAAAAGAGTCGCGCGTCGCGCAGCTCATCTTCTACCTCGGGGTCGAAGTCGCGAACGCCCCGCAGCGGCCGAAGTGGAACCCCGACAGCTACAAGCGCATCGTCACCGGTAACTAGCGCTCCAGAACCAACACGCCCCCCGCCCCCCGCCCCCCGCCGCCCGCGCCCCGACCCCGGGATGACCGGGAGCGGGGGAGCGGGGGCGCACCTATCTTTGCCTCGTGCGAGTGCTGATCGTAGAAGACGATCCTGAGCTCGCCGGGTTGCTCCGTGATGGCTTGCGCGAGCATCGCATCGACCCGACGCTGGCAGCGGGGTTTGCCGCAGGCCGCGAGCAGGCGTTGATCGGCGATTACGACGTCGTCATCCTCGACGTCCGCTTGCCGGGCGGCAGCGGGTTCGAGCTCTGCGCCGACCTGCGCCGCCAGAACGTCGAAGTCCCGGTGCTGATGCTAACGGCGCTCGACGCCGTGGATGATCGCGTCCACGGCCTGGCGGTGGGCGCCGACGATTATCTCACCAAGCCGTTCGCGTTTCGGGAGCTCGTCGCCAGAATCCAGGCGCTCGCGCGCCGCCGCGCGCTGAGCGTGACTCCCGCCGTCGTGCGCGTGGCAGATCTCGAGGTCGATCTGGGCTCGCGGCACGTCAGTCGCGCGGGCCGGCCGATCAGCCTGACGGCAAAGGAATTCGCGCTACTCGAGTTCCTGCTGCGCCACCGGGACCAGGTCGTTGATCGGTCGGCGATCACGGCCCACGTGTGGGACAACAACCACGATCCCTTCGCCAATGTGCTCGAGGTCCTGGTTCGCCGTTTGCGCAGCAAGATCGACGACGGCTTCGAGCCGAAACTGATCCGCACGGTGCGCGGCGCCGGTTATCGATTGGGTCTGGCGGGATGACCCTCGGCCGGTTGCGGGTTCGTCTCACGTTGTGGTACGCGGCGACGTTCGCACTCATTCTCCTGCTCCTTGGTGCCGGTTTGTTTGTTGCGATCGGGACGCAGGTGTCGCGACGGATCGACGCCTCTCTCGCGGCGGCGACCGCGGCGATCGAGCGCGCCACGCACGTTCTGGAAGTCGAGCGAGCGGCCGGCGGCGCGGCGGATGCCGTGGAAGAGCTCCACATTCCCGACCAAGAGCTCTACCTCTTCGATGCCAATGGACGTCCCATCACGCCACCGCACGCCGACGCCTGGATCGTCGCTGCGGCACGCGCCGCGAGCGCCGGCGGCAGCATCGACATGCAGCACGACGCGATCGGCCGACATCAGCTGCGTTTGCATGCCGAGCGTTTCACTGGACGGTCCGGCACGCCGTACGTCGCGGTCGCGATCGCCGAGCGGCCGGACATCAGGGAGCAGTACGCATCGTTGATCGGGATCTTCGGCGCGGCCGCGCTGGCCGCGCTCGTGCTGGTCGCAGTCGGCGGCTTCCTGCTGGCGCGGCAGTCGACGGTTCCGGTCGAGCGCTCGATGGAGCAGATGCGCCGCTTCATGGCGGATGCTGCGCATGAGCTCCGCACGCCCGTCACGATTCTGCGCACGCGGACCGAGGTCGCGCTGGCGCACCCACGTGACCCGGCGGGTGACACGGCTGCGTTTCAGGCGATCGAGCGGGAGGCCGACCGGCTAGGTGGAATCGTGGGCGACCTGCTCACGTTGGCACGCGCCGATGCCGGCGAGCGAGAGGTCGTTCGCGGGTCGCTGTACCTGGACGACATTGCCTCGCAGGCGGTCGCATCGGCGAGGGCTCTGGCCGAGCGGAAAGGCGTGGCGCTGGTCGTGGGGTCGTTTGAAGAAGCGCAGATCGCCGGCGACGCCGAGCTCGTCGAGCGTCTCGTGCTCATCATCCTCGACAACGCGATCAAGTACACGCCGGCAGGCGGGCGCGTGCGCCTGGACGTCACGGCGCGCGACGGCAAGCGATCCATCGTCGTTTCAGACAGCGGCATTGGAATCCCCGCCGATCAACTGCCGCGCATCTTCGAACGGTTCTACCGCGGCGACAGCGCCCGGAGCCATGCCGAGGGCGCGGGGCTCGGTCTTCCCATCGCCCGCTGGATCGCCGATCTGCACGGCGCCCGCATCTCCGTCGCGTCCGACACAACAGGCACGCGCGTGCAGATTGATTTCCCCACCGCGGTGTAAGCCTCCTGTAAGGTCGACACGCTAGTTTTCTCGCCCATGCGTCTTCCGTTGTCATTCGTTGCCTTGCTGTGGCCGGTTCTGCTTTTCGCTCAGCAGCCCGTGACGCGCTCCGACGCCGTCGCCGCGGCGCTCGCCCGCGGCGCGCGCGTGGCTCTGGGCCGGGCCGATACCGCCGCAGCACTCGGCGCCGCGCGGGCCGCCCGGGCGTTCCCCAATCCGACAGTGTCGGGGAGCTACTCGAAGGACACACCGAACTACCATGCCCTCAGCGATCTGCCGCTCGATCTGCCGTGGCTCCGCTCGGCGCGCATCGGCGCCGCGGAATCGGCCCGCGACGCCGCGCGATATCGCTTCGCTTTCGAGCGCGCCGCGATCCGATTCGACGTCGACACGACCTACACCCGCGGACTGGCAGCGGAGCTGCATGCACGCCTGTCCCACCGCACCGCGCTCGATGCCGACAGTCTGTTGCGGATCGCCGAGCTGCGGCGGCAAGCGGGTGACGTGAGCGAGCTCGACGTTCGTCTGGCGGCGGTGAATGCCGGTCAGCTCGCGAACGTCGCCGCCGACGACTCTCTAACCGCGCTCGGTACGCTGTTGTCGCTGCAACTGCAAATGGGATTGACGGGCGAGCAACCTACGATCGTGTTGGTGGATTCATTGCGTCCCCCCCCTGACAGTGCACTGACCGAGGGCCGAGTGCGGCTCCCCATCGCCGCGGCCGAGGCGTCGCTGCACTCGGCAGAGCGGTCGCTGGCATTCGCGAGCCGTTCTCGCTTCACGCCAAGTCTCCAGTTCGGCTTCGACACGGGCGACCCGACAAGCGCCACCCCGCACCAGCTGTTACCCGTGGTCGGCTTCTCGCTGCCCTTCCCGTTATTCAACCTCGGCCACGGCGACGTGCTGCGCGCTGCCGCGGAGCGGGACCGAGCGCGCGCTCAGCTCGACCTCACGCGTCGGGAGACCGAAGCCGCTGTCGCACGCGCGCGCCGCGAGCTGGTGGTCGCGCGCGAGCGGCTGCGGCGCAGCGCCGGCCTCGTCGAGAGCGCCAATCGCGTGGCCACCATGTCCTTGCGCGCGTACAGTGAGGGAGCGGTGCCGCTCGCGAGCGTGCTCGA
>DATGVC010000058.1:0-2184 GCA_035300745.1 Gemmatimonadales bacterium
CTCGGGACCCTGATCTAAGGGATCCTGCATCGGAGGCTCTGACAAGGAGCCCGATGACAGCGGAGCGAGACCGGCCCACTCGTGGGCGTCCTGGTCGCCCCGCGTTTTTGCTGAATAAAGGAAAGCGATGCCTCGGACAACGCCGCTCGACAGAATTCGGAATATCGGCATCATGGCCCACATCGATGCCGGGAAAACGACTACGACCGAGCGTATCCTGTACTATACGGGCCGCACCTACAAGCTGGGTGAGGTGCACGAAGGTACGGCCACGATGGACTGGATGGAGCAGGAGCAGGAGCGAGGCATCACCATCACGTCGGCCGCGACGACCGCTTTCTGGACCCGCCTCAATCAGCAGTACCGCATCAACATCATCGACACCCCGGGACACGTGGACTTCACCGTCGAAGTGGAGCGCAGCCTGCGCGTCCTCGACGGCGCGGTCACCGTGCTGGATGCCGTGGGCGGCGTCGAGCCCCAGACCGAGACGGTGTGGCGCCAGGCGGACCGCTACGGCGTGCCGCGCATCATTTTCGTCAACAAGATGGACCGCGTCGGCGCCGACTTCGACATGTGCCTCAAGATGGTCCGCGACCGGCTCGGCACCAAAGCCGTGCCGATCCAGCTGCCGCTCGGCTCCGGCGAACTGTTTACGGGACTCATCGATCTGGTGCGCGAAGTCGAGATCGTGTACGACGACGAGACCATGGGAAAGAAGTACGTCGAAGGCCCGGTGCCCGCGGCGATGAAAGACCAAGTCGCAAAGCTGCGACACGAAATGATCGAAGCCTGTGTCGAGTCCGACGACGCCATCCTGCACAAGTATCTCGAAGACCACAAGCTTACTGAAGAAGAGATCCGCACCGTCATCCGCAAAGCCACCATCACCGGCAACGTCGTCCCCGTGATCTGCGGCGCGGCGTTCAAGAACAAAGGCGTCCAGGCGCTGCTCGACGCCGTCGTCGATTATCTGCCGTCGCCCGTCGACATCCCGCCGATCAAGGGCCATCTGCCGCATCACGACGCGACGCACGCCGAGCGGCCCGCGTCCGACGACGCGCCGTTCGCGGCGCTCGCGTTCAAGATCATGACCGATCCGTACGTCGGGAAACTGACGTTCTTCCGCGTGTATTCGGGCGTGCTTAGTGCCGGCTCCTACGTCTACAACAGCACGAAGGATCGCAAGGAGCGCATCGGGCGGCTGCTGCAGATGCACGCCAATAAGCGCGAGGAGATCGAGGAGGTGCGCGCCGGCGACATCGCGGCCGCGATCGGGCTGAAGGACACGCGCACCGGGGACACGCTGTGCGAGGAAGCGCATCCGATCATTCTCGAGGCGATGCGGTTCCCGAACCCCGTCATCTCGGTCGCCATCGAGCCGAAGACCAAGGCGGATCAGGACAAGCTCGGCGTCGCGCTGGCGAAGCTGTCCGAGGAAGACCCGACATTCCGCGTGCATACCGACGCCGAGACGGCCCAGACCATCATCAGCGGCATGGGCGAGCTGCACCTCGAGATCATCGTCGAGCGCATGCGGCGGGAGTTCAAGGTCGACGCCAACGTGGGCCGCCCGCAGGTCGCCTACCGCGAAACGGTCCGCAAGCGCGTCGAGTACATCGAGGGCAAGTTCATCCGTCAGTCGGGCGGCCGCGGGCAGTACGGCCACGTCGTGATTCACCTGGAGCCAGGCCAAGCCGGCACCGGCTTCGTGTTCGAAGACAACATCGTCGGCGGCACGATCCCCAAGGAGTACATCGGTCCGGTCGAGCAGGGCGTGAAAGAGGCGCTCGAGAACGGCGTGCTCGCCGGCTATCCGATGGTGGATGTGAAGGTCGAGCTGGTGGACGGCTCGTTCCACGACGTCGATTCGAGCGAAATGGCCTTCAAGATCGCGGGCTCGATGGCGGTGAAGGAAGCCGCGCGCCAGGCGCATCCGATTCTGCTCGAGCCGATCATGGACGTCGAAGTCGTGACGCCATCGGATTACATGGGCGACGTCATCGGCGACCTCTCAGCGCGCCGCGGCAAGATCGGCGGCATGACGCAGCGCGCCGATGCGCACATCGTCGCTGCCAGCGTGCCGCTGTCGGAGATGTTCGGCTACTCGACGACGCTTCGGTCCATGAGCCAGGGTCGCGCGATTTACTCGATGGAGTTCAGTCACTATCAGGAAGTGCCGAA
>DATGVC010000059.1:0-15219 GCA_035300745.1 Gemmatimonadales bacterium
CTCATCTGCCGGCGTCGTCGCGCCTTCCTGCTCGACGTACGCAGGCTTCTGTTCGAGCGACGGCACCGCCGCCAGGAAGCGCTTGAAGTCGAAGATCCCCTTCCCCAGCCCGGTGTCGTGGGAGCGGTCGGCCACCGCGTCCTTCAGATGGAAGCTCCAGAAGCGATCGGGATACTTCTGTAGGTATTGCATCGGATCGCCGCCGCCGACGAGCATGTTGCCCACGTCGAGCTGGAGCCGCGTGACCGACGGATCGAGGCGCGCGATGAAGACGTCGAAGGGGACCTGGCCGTCGATCGGCTTCTGGTGATAGGGCTCGTTGTGGAACGCGAGCCAGATGCCCGCTTTCCGCGCGACGGCGCCGGCGGCGTTGAAGCGGTCGGCCCATTGCCGCCAATCGTCCAAGGTCTGTTTGGTCCACTCGTCGAAGTCGGGAACGATCAGGTACTCGTGCCCCAGCAGCTTCGCCGTCTCGAGACTGCGCTCCCAGCCGACGAAGATCGTCTCGGCCGACATGTGGCACGATGGCGCGCGCAGCCCTTCGTTCTTGAGTGTCGCCGCGACTTGCGCCGGCGTACGCCCGAAATTGCCGAACGACCAGAGCAGCTCGACGTCGGTGTAGCCGATCGCACGGATGGCGGCGAGCGTGCGGTCGGGATCCTGGGCCATCGCATGACGGCAGGAATACGTTTCCAGGCCGATGCGTTCCATCCGCTTCGCGGAACCAAAAGGAGCTCGCGGCAGCATTCCGCCGGCCGCAGCGGCTCCCAGCGTGTGAAGAAACTCGCGTCGTTTCATAGGTCCTTGTCGGAAGGTCTGGGACAATTCTTGTGACGCGTGGGGGTGGGGCACGGGGCGCCGCACGCGAGGGCGCACGGCTGGCACATGATCACACCACCCTCTTTCTCGCCTCGGAGTAAAGTGCCGCCGAAGCGCCCTCGCGTGGACGCGCCCCGTGGCCCACTCCCACGCGTCAATACGACCCACACAGATCTTCCCAATCTACCGTTCGCTGAACGAGTCAGCGAGCGATATCGTATGCGCCATGATCAATCTCGTCGCAGCGCTTTCGCTCCTCGCCGGCGTCCAGGACACCACGCTCTCCGTCATTCCCAAACCGCTCCACATGACTCGTGGGACCGGCTTTTTTGTGGTCACACCCACCACGGTGGTGGTCACCGATCGCGCGACGCGCGACATCGGTCACCAGCTTGCCGACTGGCTGCAACCGGCTACCGGCTATCGGCTATCGGTCGGTGGAGCCGCGGGCGCTGCAACGCACGTGGTGTCGCTCCGCATGGACCCGACCCTTTCGCGCCTTGGCGACGAGGGATACCGGCTGTCAGTGACGCCGACGCGCATCACGATTCGCGCGTTCGGTCCGGCGGGCGCGTTCTACGCGGTCGAGACGATACGGCAGCTGTTGCCGCCCGGCATCTTCCGTGAGGCGCCTGTTGCCGGCGTGTCATGGACGGTGCCGGTGGTCGACATCGAAGACAGGCCGCGCTTCTCGTGGCGCGGCGCGCATCTCGACGTGTCGCGCTCGTTCATGCCGAAGGAATTCGTCAAGAAATACATCGATCTGCTCGCGCTCCATAAGATGAACCGCTTCCACTGGCACCTCACCGACGATCAGGGTTGGCGGATCGAGATCAGGAAGTACCCGCTGCTCACTTCGATTGGTGCCTGGCGCCGCCAGTCCCTTGTCGGCCTGCAGCACGGGTACGCCGATACGACCCAATGGATCTACGACAAGATTCCCCACGGCGGCTTCTATACGCAGGACGACGTCCGGGAGGTCGTGGCATACGCGCAGGCGCGCTTCATCACGGTCGTCCCGGAGATCGAGATGCCGGGCCACGCCCAGGCCGCCATCGCCGCCTACCCCTGGCTCGGCAACACCGGCCAGCAGCTCGAGGTCCTGACGCACTGGGGCGTGGATGAAAACACCCTGAACCCGTCAGACTCGGCGATTCACTTCATGCAGGATGTGCTGACGGAAGTGCTGGCGCTGTTCCCCGGGCACTGGATCCATACCGGTGGCGACGAGGCGCCGAAGCAGCAGTGGCAGGCGAGTCCCATCGCGCAGACGCGCATCAGAGAGCTCGGATTGCACAGCGAGAACGAGTTGCAAAGTTGGATGACCGCGCAGATGAGTCAGTGGCTTGCGTCGCGCGGCCGCGCGCTGATCGGATGGGACGAGATCCTCGAGGGCGGGACGGAGGGGCTGGCGCGCAATGCGGTGGTCATGTCATGGCGCGGGATGGAGGGCGGCATCGCGGCCGCGCAGGCCGGCCACGATGTCGTCATGACGCCCACCTCCAACACGTACTTCGATTACTACCAGTCACAGCATACGACGGCCGAGCCGCTCGCGATCGGCGGGTTCCTGCCGCTGGACAGCGTCTACGCGTTCGAGCCGGTGCCTGCGACGTTCGATTCCGCGCACGCAGCACACATCCTCGGCACGCAGGGACAGATCTGGACCGAGTACCAGCGCACTCCGAAAAACGTCGAGTACATGGTGTTTCCGCGCCTCGTGGCGCTCGCCGAGGTCGCGTGGACGCCGCGCGAGCCGAGGAACTTTGCCGATTTCAGCGCGCGGCTCCGCACGCACTTTGCTCGCTTCGACGTTTTGGACGTGAACTACCGCAAGCCGCATTGATGGCGGTCCGGGCGTCAGGCCGTCCCGCCGCCCGTAGTCATTGCCACTTATAGACGCGGACGTAATCGACGAGGATCGTCGCGGGAAAGATCGCGTCGGACTGCGGATCGCCGTCGAAGTTACCGCCGACCGCCAGATTCAGAATCACGAAGAACGGCTGATCAAAAACCCAGTTGCCATACCGGCGCGTGTCGTCCCGCGTCACGACGTAGTGCAGGTTGCCGTCCACATAGTAGCGGATCGACTGGCCATCCCATTCGACGTCGTAGACATGAAAATCCGTCGTGATGGGTCCGTAGGTGTGCGCGAAGGGTGTGTTGCCGGAGTAGCCCGGACCGTGAACCGCCGAGCTCATCTGGGTGATGTTGCTGCCCTTGTTTTCCATGATGTCGAGCTCGCCACAGGTCGGCCACCCCACCGTCCCGATGTTCACGCCCAGTAGCCAGAACGCCGGCCAAAGCCCCTGCCCCGGGGCGAGCTTGATACGGGCCTCGATGCGCCCGGGCGCGACGGGCATTTTGTCACGCGTCGTGATTTTCGCGGAGGTATAGCGACACCGTGGTGCGTAGTAACACCGAATGCTATCCAACGGGACGCGCGCGACAATCTGGAGTTGTCCCTGGCCGTTCAGTTGGATGTTCGCGGTGTCCGAGGTGTAGTACTCCTTCTCGTTGTTGCCCCATCCGCAAACGCCCGGACACCCATCGCCGATGTCGTAGCGCCAGTAGGTCGAGTCGACTTTGGTGCCGGCTGGGCCCGTGAACTCATCGCTCCAGACGAGCGTCCACGATGGCGGTGGCGGTGGCGGCCCCGGCGGCGGCGGCGGAGGTGCAACGGTCCCGGCGCCGGACGCGCACGCCAGTGCCACGCCGACAAGCAGCCCGCTTAGGGTGCGATGTCTAGCGGCTTGCACAGAGCGCAACGGCGAGCAGGATCGCGCAGGCACCAGCGGGCAGGGCGAGAAAGAAGCGGCGGTGATACTCACGGCCCAGCGGCGTCAGGTCGGTGCTGCTGAGCGGCACCGGCTCCCACCAGACGAGCGGCCGGCGGCGTTCGTAACGCAGTTGAATCATGCACCAGGCGGCGTACACCCAGGCGGTCGCTGCGATAACGAGCAGCGCGTAGTCGACGGGCGAAGCGGCTTCGCAGTTCCAGAAAAACATGAGTCAAATCTAACCTCCGTCTAGAGATGCGCGGCACGACGCCACTGCTCCGCGATGACCGCATGGCCGGCGGGCGTGGGATGGACGCCGTCGGCGGCCCAATACTCCGCGGGAGTGGTGCGCGTATGCTGATTGAAGACGGTCTGGAGCGGGACGAACGTCGCGCGGGCGCGTTTCGCGACCCGCGCGGCGGCCGCCCGGCGTTGATCGAATTCCGGAAACCAGCGCGCGTCCACCGCCCCGCAGCGCAACACAAATGGCTCGAGCACGATGAGGTGAACACGCGGGAGCGCCTGGCGCGTGCCGTCGAGCAGCGCGTTGTACTGCTGCTCGTAATCCTGGACGGTCCCGTTGTAGCCGTGATCCAGCTTGTGCCAGAAGTCGTTCACGCCGATCAGGATGCTGAGCACCTGCGGGTGCAGATCGATCGTGTCGGCCGTCCACCGTTGCTGCAGGTCGGGCACCTTGTTGCCGCTGATGCCGCGATTGTAGAACCGCAGCCCGCCCGACGGGCGCGCCGCCAGCACGGCCGAGGCGACGAGCAGCGGGTAGCCGTTGCCGAGCGCGCCCGCGGCGTTCGGGTCCGCCGATTCGCGATTGCGGCCCGCGTCGGTGATCGAGTCCCCCTGGAACAGAACGACCGTTCCCTTCGGCGCCGGTGCGTGCGGCGGGTTCGTGATCGCACCGCCGGGGAGTTGCCAAGCCGCCGCGATGGCCGCTGTCGCCTCGAGAAAATCGCGCCGGCTGATATCGTTTGTCATATCACCTCCTCGAATGGCCATGTGCGGCCTTTCCACGACCAGGCGCCAAAGCACAGCACTCCCAGCAGCAGCGCGCCGAGGCCGAACGCGATGACGATCGGCGGCGTCGTCGCAAAGATGAAGATCCATCCCAGGAGCGCAACCAGGCTGGGCAGCGGATAGAGCCACATGCGGTAGGGGCGCGTCAGGTCCGGCGCCCGCCGCCGCAGCAACGTGACCGCGCCGATCTGTCCAATGAACTGCACCAATATTCGCATGGTGATCAGCGCGTCGATCACCGTCCCGAGTGACACGAGGCCGGCAAGAATCGAGATCACGCCCAGCACGACGAGCGAGACATAGGGAAATCCCTGCGTCGGATGCAGCCGGGCGAACACCCGGAAGAAGTAACCGTCCTTCGCCGCTGCGTACGGGACGCGCGAATATCCCAGCAGCAGCGCGAACACGGAACCGAACGCGGTCCACAGAATCATCGCCGTAAACACGGTCGCGACGCGCGATCCGTAGATCCGCTCCATGAAGATCGAGACCACGAAGTTCGACTGGGGATGTGCTGCTGCCGGCACGAAGTCGCGCCACGGGACGACCCCGATGATCGAGAAGTTGATCGCCACGTAGATCAGCGCCACCGCCACGGTACTCAGCAGGATCGACCGCGGAATCACCCGTCCCGGATTCTCGACCTCGTCGCCGATGTAGCAGACGTCGTAATAGCCGAGGTAGTCGTACACACCGATGCGCGACGCGGCGCCGAGTCCCAGGAAGAAGCCGATGGAGAAGTTGAAGGCTCCGGGGGGGAAGTCGAAGGCGACTCGGCTGTCGAAATGCAGCATGCCCGTCACCACTACGACGAGGACGGTGAGAATCGTGCCGATCCACAGCGTCAGCGTGATCGTGGCGATCGATGTGATGCGCCTGTACAGCAGCGCGATGTTGACGAGCCCGATCGCCGCCACCACGAGCACCGTTTGGCGCGCCGTGATGCCCTTCCAGATGTAGCCGAGGTACTGCGAGAAGCCGATGTATCCGGACGCGATCTCGAGCGGGCCGCTCAATACGAATTGCCACACGAACAGAAATCCCATCAGCCGGCCCAGCGTCGCCGCGCCGTAGCCGTGGCGCAGGTAGCCGAACGAGCCGCCCGATCCCGGCAGCGCGGCGCCGAGCTCGCTCCACACCATGCCGTCGCACAGCACGATGATCAGGGCGACGGCCCAGCCGAGCATCGCTTGCGGGCCGCCGAGCGCGGACATGAGCAGCGGGATCGTGATGAACGGTCCGATGCCGATCATGTTCGTCATATTGAGCGCCGTGGCGTGCAGCAGGCCGAAGCGGCGCACCATGGGGAGGGGGGGGGGAGCGCTGGTTGTGGGTTGCGTCACGTATTCCGCTGCAACCGCAGCTCGAGATGACGCCGCACGTCGGGCCATTCCACCGCGAGAATGCTGTACATCACCACATCCCGCGCGCTGCCGTCGCGGCGAATGCCGTAATGGCGAATCACCCCGTCCTTCTTGGCGCCGAGCGCTTCGATGGCGCGCTGCGATCGAAAATTGAAATTGTCGGTCCGCAGACCGACCACTTTGCAGCCAAGCGTGTCGAACGCATGGCCAAGCAACAGCAGCTTGCAGGTGGTGTTGACGTGCGTGCGCTGGCGGCTGCGGCCGTACCAGGTGTGGCCGATTTCCACGCGGTCGATCGCCGGCACGATATCGTGATACCGTGTCGAACCGACGATGACACCGCTCGGCAGGTCGCGGACGATCCACGGCAGCATGTGCCCGTCGCGCTGGCCCTTGAGCGCGTCCGCGACATACGCCCGCATGCCATCGGGTGGCGGCACCGCGATGAACCAGAACTCCCACAGCCGGCCATCACTCGCGGCCTCCGCCAGCGCGTCGCTGTGCCCCTCGGTCAACGGCTCGAGACGAACGCCGTGACCTTCGAGCACCACCGGTTGGGGCGTGATCACGGCGCGACGTAATCCTGCGCCGCGACAATCTGCCACCTGCCCGCGCGCTTGACCCACGTATCGGTGAAGCGATACCGACGATCGAATGCGCCATTCGCACCACGACCTCGCACGACGAGCCAGCCCGTGACCACGGCGGTCACCGGGCCGTAGCCATGCACGCGCATTGCTTCGTTGTGCGCCGTCGCTACCGTGTCTGATCCGGCCACGACCGCGTGGAGCACCGTCGCACGATCCATCATCTGAGCGTTCTCCGTATACACAAATCCCGGGTCCAGGAGACGCTCAAAGACGACCGAGTCGCGCTTGACCAGCGCGCTCGCCCACTGGTCCTCGAGCCGGAGCAGCGCGCGCGTATCCGTATCCTGCACGTTGGCGACGAGGAATACGGAAAGAAGCAAAGCGGTCATGGGTTCTCACTCTCCCAGAACTTTGATGATGACCCGTTTCTTCCGCTGTCCGTCCCACTCGCCATAAAACACGCGCTGCCACGGCCCGAAATCCAGCTTCCCCGCCGAAATCGGTACGATCACTTCGTGACCAATGGTCAGGCTGCGGAGGTGTGCCGCGGCGTTATCCTCGCCGGTCTCGTTGTGGCGATACCGTGGAGGATCCCAGGGCGCAATCGTTCCGTCTAGCCACTTCAGGATGTCGTCCCACAGCCCCGATTCATGGTCGTTCACGAAGACCGAGGCGGAGATGTGCATGGCACTGACCAGGGCAATTCCCTCGCGTACTTTGCTCACCTCCACTTGCTTCACAACCTCGTCGGTAATGTCGATGATCTCTTGACGCCGCTTCGTGTTGAACCAGAGATAGTGGGTATGCGCCTTCATGAACCCCCCGTGTCGAATTGTCACACGCGCAGCGAATCCCTAAATTGGCTGCAAATATGGCGCTTCCCTTCAGACGGCGAATCTTCGTCGTCCTCGTCGTCATGACCGTGGTGCCGACGGTGCTTGCGGTCGCCGGCTGGGTGTTGTCGGTCCGGCGCCTGCTGCCCGCCGCCGGCGCCCGCGCGTCCACCGAGCGCGTCGCGGCGACCGCCCGCTCGCTGCTCGAGGGTGTGGACACGCTGCACCTCAGCGTACGCGAGCGCGCGTTGTTGCGCGATCATCTGAACGAAGTCTCGGCGTCCGTCAGCCTGGCGCGCCGCGCCGAGACGTTCCTGCGCTACTACACGGCCGGCTTCGCCGTGGTGATCCTGCTGCTCGGCGGAACCGTTCTGTACGCCGCCGTCAACGTCGCGGGCCACCTGTCCCGCCAACTCTCCCGTCCCATCGACGAGCTGGTCGGCTGGACCCAGCTGATCCGCCGCAGCGAGCCGCTGCCGGTCGGCCTGCTGACGCGCGGCGCACCGGAATTCGAGGCGCTGCGACAGGCATTGCGCGAGCTGGCCGCCGCGCTCGCCACCGCGCGGGAGCGCGAGCTCGAGGCCGAGCGGCTGCGCGCGTTCCGCGAAGTGGCGCGCCGTGTGGCACACGAGATCAAGAACCCGCTGACGTCGATGCGGATTGCGCTGGATCAAATGCATCGCACGGTCGGACCGTCGGACGCTCGGACGGCAACGGCGATGCAGGTTCTCGACGCCGAGACCGATCGGTTGGAACGACTGGCGAGGGAATTTTCCGAATTCGGCCGCCTGCCGGAGGGGCCGCGGAGCGATGTCGATCTCGTCGAGCTGCTCGAGGAATTAGGCCGTACCGGTGTTCCCGATGGCGTGCGCGTCAGCGTGCACGCGAATGGCGGGCCGCCCACGCTGCTCGGCCACTACGAGCCGCTGCGGCGCGCGTTCGCCAACCTGTATCGCAATGCCGCCGAGGCGATGAGCAGACGCGGCGCAATCGACGTGACCGTGACGGGCGACGCCTTCGGCCTCGCGGTCACCATCGCCGACCACGGTCCCGGCATTCCCGCCGAGCTGCGCCAGCGCGTGTTCGAGCCGTACTTCACGACAAAGGACGACGGCACGGGGCTCGGCCTCGCGCTGGTCCGCGTGACGCTCGAGGCACACCGGGGAACGATCTCGGTCGGTGAGACGCCCGGCGGCGGTGCCACGTTTGCGATCGTCTTTCCGCCGTCGCCATCATGAGTCCAAGAGTCCTGCTCGTCGACGACGAGAGCAACATCCGCCGCATGGTCGGCGCGCTTCTCCAATCGGACGGTTTCGAAACTGTCGAAGCGGCTGACGGTAACGCGGCGATGGTACGGCTCGCCGAAGACGCGCCCGATGTGGTGCTCCTCGATCTGATGATGCCGCCGGGCCCGGACGGTCTGGCGACGCTCGAGCAGATCCGCAAGCGCGCCCCGCACGTTCCGGTCGTGATGATGAGCGGCAAAGCCAATCTCGCCGACGCCGTCCGCGCGACGAAGCTCGGCGCGTTTCAATTCCTCGAGAAGCCGCTCACGCCCGAAGGCGTTCTCGTGGCGCTGCGCAGCGCCCTGGAGCTGGGCCGCACCCTCGCCGAGAACAAGCGGCTGCACGAGGAGCTCGGCCACGCCGACCCGCTGGTCGGGACCAGCGCCGCGATGGAAGAGCTGCGCGCGCTGATTGCGCGCGTCGCGCCGACGGAGTCGCGCGTCCTCATCACCGGCGAGTCGGGCACGGGCAAAGAGCTCGTCGCCTCGGCGATCCACCGCCAGAGCGCCCGCGGCAGCAAACCATTCGTCACCGTCAACAGCGCCGCGCTGCCGCGCGACCTGGTCGAATCAGAGATGTTCGGTCATGAGCGCGGCGCCTTCACCGGGGCCACGGAGCGTCGCCAGGGCCGCTTCGAGCTGGCCGACAGCGGCACACTGTTCCTCGACGAGGTCGGCGATCTGGGGCCGGAGGCGCAGGCGAAACTGCTGCGCGTCCTCGAAGGCGGCGTCGTCGAGCGCGTCGGCGGTGAGCGGCCGTTCGCCGTGAACGTGCGTGTTATCGCGGCGACCAACAAGGATCTGCAGCAGGCGGTGCGGCAGGGACAATTCCGCGAGGACCTGTGGTTCCGGCTGAACGTGCTGCCGATTCACATCTCACCGCTGCGCGAGCGCCCGGAAGACATCGCCCCGCTGGTGCGCCACTTCGCCGAACGGTGTGCCGCACGTCTCCGCCGGCCCGTCAAATTCGACGCGGGCGCGGTGCCCTTGCTCGCCGCCTACGCCTGGCCGGGAAACGTGCGGGAGCTCGCCAACATCGTGGAGCGGCTGGCGATCCTTGCAACTTCGGACCTTTTGACTGCGGCGGATGTCTCCCGCGTGCTCCCGTCGGACGGGACGGCGCCACGGCCCGCCACGGACAACGGCGAGACCGTATGGCGCGACATCGCGCTCACCGACACGCTCGACCAGTACGAGCGCGAACTGATCGCGAGAGCGCTCTCCGCCTCGCGCGGCAACGTCGCCGAAGCCGCGCGCCGGCTGGAAACCGACCGGGCGAATCTGTACCGCCGTATGCGCCGTCTCGGGATCGAGCCTCCACCGAAAGCTGACCTATGATCGCTCTACTGTTAGCGCTGGCCGCCGTTCAGGACACGACGATCGTGATCCATCCCGACAGCTCGGGCGCAACACTCGAAGCCCGCGCGCTGCCGCGACTCGTATCTGATGAAGTCATCCGCTTCTATAACGCGCCCGGGACCACGCGGCTCGTCGGCCGCACGCGGCTGCCCCGCGGCAACGAATGGCGCGGCAATGTCGCGATCCGCAACGGCCCCGTGGTGATCGCAGGACGCGTGCAGGGCACGCTCGTCGTGATCAACGGCGACCTGCTCTTCGACGCGGGTGCCGAGGTGACGGGCAACGTCATCGTCGTCGGCGGGATCGTGGACGACACTACCAAGGCGCGCATCGGCGGCGAAGTCCGCCAGTACCGCGAGCCGTTGCTCTACCGGTTGCGCCGTGAGGGCGACGAGCTCGTGTACGCGCCGAATCTGCGGCCCCGGCTCTTCAACCCGGGCGCGCACGTGTCGTGGGGCACGGCCGACTCGCGCTCCTCGCTGACGATCGCCACCGGCGGAACGTTCAACCGCGTCGAAGGGCTGCCGATCGTGTTCGGCCCGCTGTTCGACTGGAAGCTGCAGCAGAACTTCCGGTTGCGCGTGGACGCGCTGGGCGTATTCCGGTCAGCCGGTGATCTCTCGAACAGGCGCAGCGATCTCGGCTACATGTTCCGTAGCGAGCTGCAGTCCGGCGATGTGCGCCCCGTCGGCATGGGGGTGCGCGCCTTCGACGTGGTATCGCCCGTCGAGGACTGGGGCCTGCACAGCGCCGAGATTGGGTGGAGCGCGCTTCTCCTTGGCCGCGACTACCGCGACTACTTCCTGAACAAGGGATGGGCCGCGCGCGCCTTCGCGCAACCGGAGCGCCAGATCGCCCTGTCCCTCGAGCTGCGCCACGAGTGGCAGACGGGGGTCGCCACCCAGGATCCGTGGAAGGTGTTCCGCCACTCCGAGAAGT
The DNA here is from genome assembly GCA_035300745.1 of Gemmatimonadales bacterium. GTDB lineage: Bacteria > Gemmatimonadota > Gemmatimonadetes > Gemmatimonadales > GWC2-71-9 > 20CM-2-65-7. The sequence continues at coordinate 10,999 of DATGVC010000059.1, forward strand.
GGCGTCCCAACCCGCCGATTGACGAAGGCCATTTCACGACGCTCGCCGCCGGCGCTGTACTCGACGGCCGGAACGATCCCGAGGAGCCCACGTCGGGATGGTTCGTACGGGCGACGCTCGAGGATTCCCGGAGCCACGACGTAGTCCCGCACGCCGGAGTGCCGGCAACCGTGCGTGATTCGATCCCGGCCCGTGCCTACCACTTCGACCGCATGTTTTTCGATATTCGGCACTACACCCGGATCAGTCCATCGGGCCGCATGAACATGCGGCTGGTCGGCGGCGGTTGGGTGGGCGGCGACCCGCTGCCGCTGCAGCGACGGCTGTCACTCGGCGGTCCCGATCCGATGCCCGGCCATCCCTTCCGCTCCAGCTCGTGCAACAGAGACTTCGTGGATTCGTCGTTCACGGACACGCGCATCGCTGCGTGCGACCGCGTGATCGCATTCCAGGCCGAGTACCGCGGGCACGTGAAGCTCAACTGGAGCTACAACCCATCGAAGGACGAGAAGCCGGATCGCGAGGAAGGGTCGACGTTCTTCTGGCTCGAAGGGCTCGACGTCGTTGTCTTCGCGGACGCGGGTCAGGCATGGCTCGTGGGCAACGGGCCGAACCGCCTGCCGGCCGGGCGGATCCCACGGTTCGATAGCTGGCTCGTGGATGCCGGGCTGGGCGTCGATTGGGGCGGATTCGGCGTGTACATCGCCAAGGCGGTCACTACAGGCGAACGACTGCGTCTCACTGTCCGTCTCGATCACCGGTTCTAGAGTGCGCTTGCACTTGTGGGTGGCCTGCGCCCTGGCCCTCACGCCGCAGGTGGGGACTGCGCAGTCGGCTACCCTCACCGTCACGCTGCAGACCAACACCCCGCGCGTGCGGAGCACCGGTCTGTTGACGGACGGGAAGTTCGTGGGACTGATGCGCTCTGGGTTCCCGCTGCGGCTGCACTACCGGCTCGAGCTGTGGCGCGAGCGCTCCAGCTGGTTCGATCAGTTCGTGCGCGAAGCCAGCTGGGATGCCGTGGCGCGCAACGACCCGCTCGCCGACGATTTCGTGCTCATTCGCCAGGGTGGTGCCGTGAGCCGCTTTGCGACGCCCGACGAGCTGTCGGCGGCGCTCGAGATTCCATACACCGTGACCCTCCGGCCGAGCAGTACGTCGAGCGGCCGCTATTACTTTGTCGCGCGGCTCGAAGTGACGACGCTCAATGACACCGACCTGCAGGAATTGTCACGCTGGCTGTCGGGCGACATCGGTCCCGTAGTGTCCGGTGAGGGAAACGTTGGTCAAGCGCTGGCGCGCGGGGCGCAGCGTGTGTTGGTGCGGCTGGCGGGATTGCCGCGGCTGCGGCTCGAGGCTCGGAGTCCTACGTTCCGAATTGGCGATCAATAGCCGCGCGGATGTCCATCAGTGACTGGCCGCGCGCAGCCATCCCGCTCGCGAGCATGGCCTCACCCATACAGATGTCGCAGAACGCACCGTGATCGGACTCGAAACAGGTGAGCAGCGAGCGGTGCCCCGCGTGCTTCGAGCAGTCGCAGTGGCAATACACCCCATCGAGCGTCGGGGCCGCACGCCGTGCCGCCGCGTACGCTTCCATCGCGCCGGGATTCTTGGGAATTGCGAAGTCGGGGAGGACCTTCTCGGCGGTAATGCCGGGCCGTGGCGTCGGATGGATCGATCCACGGGCAGGACGCGTGAGGAAGACCGCGCCGGCGAGCGCGACCGCTGCCGCGCCCGCCACCACCCATGGCGTCTTCGACATTACATGGCCTCGAGGGTCGCCAGCACATCGGCCCCATAAAAGAGCCGGATGTACTTCGCTTGCGTCCGCGTAAGGCGGCGCACGGCCCACGAGAGGTGCACGAAGTGCGGCTCGTGAGGCGAGCGCAGCGGATGCATGCCCACTTCCTCGGGCAGCAGGTTCCCCTTGCGGGTGTTGCAGCTCGAGCAGGCGGTCAGGACGTTCGTCCAGGCGTTCGTGCCGCCTCGAGAGAGGGGCACGAGATGGTCGCGCGTCAGGCACTCGCGCTGGCGCAGCTCCTGTTGCGAGCGGCCGCAGAACTGGCAGCGGTAGTTGTCTCGGGCGAACAGGAAGGTGTTGGTGACTTGGCGGCGGAAGCGGCGAGGGACGTGGACGAAGCGAACGAGCCGGATGACCGCGGGACGTGGGACCGCGAGTCGCTCGCTATGGACCGGCGTGCCTTCGGCCTCGACAACCTCAGCCTTGCCGTCAATAACCAGCCGCAGCGCCCGGCGCACGGGCACCATGGTCAGTGGCTCGAACGAGGCATTGAGGGCTAGACAGCGCATGCGATATGCTAATACCGACCAGCAAGTCGCAGCAAGTGACGCGTTTACACGCTCGCTACGGGCTGAAACGACCGCCGTAACTCGTCAATTTGCGACTCGACAGAGGCCCGTGAGGAACCGCCAGCCGTTGCACGACTTTCGACACTTTGCTCCCATGTGCCGAGCTGTGCCAGCGCGGGACCAAGCGCGGGGTGGATATGGGTCGCCACTTTGGCAGGCACTTTGTCGAGCGTTACGCCGGCCTGCTCCGCGGCGCGGACCAATTTGCCGATCAATCCGTGGCTTTCACGGAATGGGACACCTGCTTCGACGAGCAGATCTGCGAGATCTGTGGCACGCATCGCGGGATCGAGCGCGGCGGCCATGCGTTCGGGGTTGACAGTGAGCGTGTCGATCGCACCGGTGACGGCGGGGAGCACCGTCGCCAGTGTGTCGCACGCGTCGAACAGCAGCGCTTTGTCTTCCTGAAGATCCTTCTGATAGCCGGCGGGAATTCCCTTGAGCGTCGTGAGCAGCGCGACACAGTCGCCCAGCATGCGGCCCGCTTTGCCGCGCGCCAGCTCGAACACGTCCGGATTGCGCTTCTGCGGCATGAGGCTCGACCCGGTGCTGAAGTTGTCCGCCAGCGTGACGAATCCGAATTCCCCACTCGCGTACGTGATGAACTCCGACCCGAGACGAGACAGGTGCGTGCCGATGAGCGCGATGGCGAACAGCACGTCGGCGACGAAGTCACGATCGCCGGTCGCGTCGAGCGCATTCGCCGAAATCGCGCGGAAGCCAAGCGCCTCTTTCAGTAAGACGCGGTCTACCGGGAATCCGGAACCCGCGAGCGCGCCCGAGCCGAGCGGCATCTCGGACGTGCGGCGGCGGGCGTCCGCGAGCCGCTGGCGGTCGCGCACCAGCGGCCAGGCGTGCGCGAGCAGCACGTACGCCCACCGCACCGGCTGCGCGCGCTGCCCGTGGGTGTAGCCGGGGAGAATCGCGTCGAGCCCCCCCCCGCCCCCCCCGTCCTTCGCTTTGGCGACGAGCGTGCGGCCGAGGGCAGCGACGGCTGCGTCGAGCTCGTCGATCGCGTCTAGCGTCCACAGACGCAGGTCGGTCGCGACCAGATCGTTGCGCGAGCGGCCGGTGTGCAGCTTGCCGGCGACGGCTCCCACTTCGGCGTAGAGCAGCCGCTCCACCAACGTGTGCACGTCTTCGTCCGGCGCACCGACTGCCGCGCCGTCGGCGAGCTTGTCCGCGACTCGATCGAGGCCGTCGAGCAGCTGTGCTTCCTCACCAGGCGAGAGCACGTGCGCGCAACCGAGCGCGTGGACCCACGCTTTACTCGCGGCGACGTCCTGTGGCCAGAGACGGTGGTCGACGGGAAGACTGCGGTTTAACGCATCGAGCGCTTCGCTCGGTCCCAGCGCGAAGCGCCCCCCCGCTCCGCCACCCCACATGTGATGCGTGTCAGCTTGCTGGGACATCTGTGCGCTCGGCCTCGAGACCCGCGGCGATGCGACTGGCGAGGCCGTAGAGCCGGATAAAGCCTTCGGCATCCTTCTGGTTGTAGACGTTGTCCTTGCCGAACGTCGCGTACGACGGCTGGTACAGCGCGTATGGGCTTTCGCGACCTGCCACGATAACGTTGCCCTTGAACAGCTTCAGCCGGACGGTGCCCGTCACGTTCTTCTGCGTCGCGGTGAAGAGCGCATCGAGCGCTGCGCGCTCCGGCGTCCACCAGCGGCCGTCGTAGACCAAATCGGCGTAGCGGAGCGCCAGCTCGTCTTTCATGCGCAGCGTACGGCGGTCGAGCACCATCTGCTCGAGCTCGCGATGCGCGGCATAGAGTACCGTCCCGCCAGGCGTCTCGTACACACCGCGCGACTTCATGCCAACGAGGCGATCCTCGACGATGTCGGC